>RFHT01000611.1 GCA_003696835.1 Bacteroidota bacterium | reverse complement strand
TGAAAAGTAAGCACCTGCCTTCCAGCAGGCAGGCTGATGCTGAAATAACCTTCGGTATTGGAAAGTACCCCGCTCCGGCTGCCCTGCAGCCGAACCTGCACATAGGCCAGGGGTTCGCCGCTACCAGCTTCACCCACCGTTCCATTTACCACCACCTGGGCCTGTACACCCGCCAGCAGGCTGCTCAAAATCCATGTCAGTACATATCGCATAGGATGTTAGTCTGAATAAACTTCTATCAATTGCCGCTGCCAACCGGCAAATATTCCCAGTCCTCCCTTTACATTGGAATACACATTCTCAAACTCATAAAAGGGATCCTCCGTGCCAAAGCCCTGCCGAAGATAGCTGCGCTCGTACAAATACAAGCTCTGACTAATGCTGCGTATATCCGCAAAAATGCGAACGTATTTGCGGGGGGCTTCGTCTGAAAATGCCCCCGTGCTGAGATAATCTTGGTTGATGGAGTCGCTGTATGAAAGAGGAAATGAATAGGCATACAAATAGGTGGTATCCAGGTAAAAGTTAAGATGCTTCAGGGCGTTCTGGAAGCCGGTATCCTCTATGAGAATGGCGTTTGCCTTTTTGCTGTTGGGGTCGGAAAGCGGCTCGTCTATGGCCGCTTCGATCAGCCACAGCCTGTCGTGCAGGGGGTCCACCAGCACGGTGTCCGGATCAGAAAAGACGCACACACAGCTATCGAGCATAGCCAGGGAGATATGGTAAAAATTTTGCTCGCCGGGGATGTCTTTCAGGCTGATATCCATCAAAAAAGACGTATAAGGCAGCCCTAACTCATCAATGAGGGGCACCGGCGTGTGGGTAAGCCAGCGGCCACTGGCCTCCTCCACCCGCCCCGGCAGGCTGTCGATGGCCTCTACTGGCGGAAAGCCCGGCGCCTCTACCCGCAGGCGGTACACTTTGCCCACGGAGGGGTAGTGGTTCAGGCGGTAATTGCCATTGCCCGCGTACTGGGGGTAACCGATCAGGCTGTCGTTTTCATACAACTCCATAGTGGCATCCGAAACCGGTGGTAGCATAAAATCCGTGTCGGTAAGTGGGCGGTTCTGGCTCAGATGGATTTTCCAGGTGCTGTCGACGAAAACAGGGCGTTGACCACCAGTAGCGGCTCCGGATCGGGAAAGGGCAACTCAATGCTTCGCGTACAGCCCGCCAGGGCGCAAAATACCCAGCAAGCAAGCCGCCAACTCAGCAGCTTGCTTCTGGAAAGGGGGATATGAGGCTTGGGGTTCATGTAGGATGCGGGAGGGTTAATTCGCTAAAAATTAATCTCATAAGATAACAAAGGTAACAACCCCAATTGATAATAAGTGGTCGTTTGATCTGTATCGGGATTGTAGGTTTGAGCTAACACATTTTTCGTATTAAAAATGTTTCTGACATCTACTGAAATTTGCTGCTCAAACTTTCTGAAATTTTGATGAAAACCCACTTTTACATCCGACCTGAAGTACGATTTATATTGTTTTTCAAATGCCCGCTCATCCTGGCCGGGCGGCGTGTACCTTCTTCCTCCGGCACTTTTGACCACCATATCTATGGACAACAAATTCTTTTGATTGGCACCCAACTCAAACTCTTTGCCCATCAAAAAATTACAGGCAAAATTTCCGTTGAAAGCGGTATTGCGTTCAATGGCATCGTAGGTTGTATATCGTGCCTGATATAGTGAAGCAGTAAACAAAAAATAAAGATTGTTCTCGTAGGCTCGTTCGAGTGTCAGTTCCAATCCGTAACTTCTTCCTTTTCCCAAATTTTCAGCCTTTGCAGATATGGTAAAGTAATCATAGCCAAAGTTGTACCCCAAGTTTAAGCCGGAAAAGCTTCGGGTAAGCAGAGGGTTGTTAAAAACGGGAATCTGATAGTGATGCAGGTAATATGCTTCCAGCCTGGCCTGAACAATATTTAACAAAGTACATGAATATGAAAGAATAAAATGTTGACTTTTACTAAAACCCAATTTTACATTAGGAAGTACTTGTATGCCATCGCGATTGGTATAGCCGCTGAGGTACAAGCCCCCGGGTTGAGTTTGGCTATGTATTCCCCAGGCAAAAGCCAGTTTCTGATTTGAATGAAGCTGCCAACTGACAGACAAACGAGGCCCCAGATGAAAACCCTGGTTTAAACTTACATACATGGCATGCAGGCCAGCCTGAAGCGTCCACGCTAATTGAAATTTCCATTTCCACTGAAAGAAAGCCTGAGTTCTCAGGTAGTTTTTGGCTGCATGCCGGTAAAAGGTCGGGTTTTGGTAATCAAGCGTAACCTCATCTTGTATAAAATGCGTATGCAGCCCAAGCCTGATCGCGTGCGCAGTGGCAGGTCTGTTATTATAGGTGAAGGCAAGGGTATATTGTGCCCGTTTGCTTTGTATGCTTTCTTTTCTGAGCGAGTCAAGGGCAATTTCATTTACATTGCCATTACGTGTGTGATTACGGGCATAAGCAGCCGCAATTTTCAGGTATGATTTTTTTCCCACAAACCTCAAATGCGACACCCCCGTGGTGAGAGACTGGGTATTAAATACCTCTTCATTGATGGTTTCAAACCCCTCCCTCAAGCGCAGTTCACTCATTCCCCATATACCATAGGCAGAAGTCCATCCTTTTTGGGCAGGAAAGTATAACTTGAAGGTAAAATCGTCCATATTGGGCGTGTTTCCTAAATATCCCCTCACCCAGGGGTTTATTTTATAGGCAAGATCGAGGTTTGCCCTGCGATATGCCGCTATAAAGGAAGATTTTTTTTCGCGATTTATCGGCCCCTCTATTCCTGCTTCAACATCCGCCAGGCTCGTTCTGAAATGATACTCATGCTTGCTATTATTGCCATTCCTGAGAGAGACATCAAACACTGCAGACAGCGCATTGCCATACTGAGCAGGGAAGGCACCTGTCATAAATTCTGATTTGGCCAGGGTATAGGGGTTTAGGATATTCATGCTGCCTCCAGAGTTGCCTGCTGTGGCAAAGTGGTTGGGGTTAATGGTTTCTATGCCTTCTATTTGCCATGAAACACCTGCGGGGGAATTACCCCTTACCACCAGATCATTCCTGCTATCGTCGAGCTGAGTAATGCCGGCCCGGTAAGCCATCATTCTTGCAGGGTCTCTAAATGAACCGGCATACCTCAGCGCATTGGCAGGATCAAGCACATGATGGCTCACATGGATAAACTCATTCCTGGCAGCTATTCTACTGTCTGTAATTTCTACTGTTCCCAAAGTGGTTAAATTAATATGCATCTCTACTTCTATTACCAGCTCTTTCCCGCTGCTCACCCACAACTCCTTAATTTGAGCAGGCTGATAATCAGGATGATAAATAACCATTTGGTGATAACCTACCGGAATATGCTCAAAATAAAATTCTCCTTCAGAGTTGGAATAGGTCGTATAGGTATGCACTGCTCCAGGGTCTAAAACGGCCGTTGCCTCTGCAATGGGCATTAGCGTCTCTTTGTCCATAATTTTTCCTTTGACCACCTGTGTAATGGGCTGACCGCTTAGAGGCAGCCTGATTAGCATCATGAGCAATGCGCATATTCC
>RFHT01000610.1 GCA_003696835.1 Bacteroidota bacterium | reverse complement strand
ATGCCCCCCTAACCTGATTTGTACGGCAACAGTTTCTGCTTTATATTGGAGTTTTGATCCAGATTAAACCAATCTGTAATCCTTTTCGTTTGAAACGATATGATGCAAAAACATTTATTACTCGTATTACTGGGCCTGATGGGTCTGGGCCTCTATGCCCAACCCGGCGCCGAAGCCCAACTTGCCGAACAGTACTTTGCCGATGCGGAGTTTGAGTCAGCTTTGGAATTGTATGAAAAACTCTATAAAAACCAGCCCGAAGAGCAATACGGGCTGCGCATTGCGGCCTGCTATGAGGCCCTCAACCAGTATGAGGAGGCCCTGAAATTTTTGGACAAAAGCATACGCAAACAGCCCCGAATAGTGATTTTCCCGGTGCTCAAAGCCATGATCCTGGAAAAGACCGGCGCTTTTAAGGAAGCCGAAAAGCTGTACAAGGAAATCATCGACAAAAAACTCCTCATAGAGGCCGACTTTGTGCGCGTGGGCTCTTACCTCTACCAGCAGGGCAGGCTGGAACTGGCCCTGCAAACCTACCTCAAGGGCCGCAAACGCATGAAAGACCCCTACATCTTCAGCAGTGAAATTGCCAATATCTATGTGCAGATGGGGGAGTTTGAAGCTGCCACACAGGAATACCTCAACAAATACTACGGCAACCCCTCCAACCTCAGCAGTGTCAACCTCGACATCCTCAACATGGTCAATGCCGACTCGCAGGAGGAAGTGGAACGCGCCCTGCTCAGTGCCGTGGACAAGCACCCCTCCGACCTGGGCATACGCTCTATTCTGTATGAGTATTATGTACTTTCCGAAAACTTCTATGAGGCCTTTATACAGGTAAAATCCATCGACCGCCTCTTCAGGGAGGATGGCGCACGGGTGTATTACTTTGGCCAAACCATGCGCAACAACAAGGAGTACGAGCTCTCCAACAGTGCTTTTGACTACATCATTGACCGCCACAAAAACTCGGCCTACTACTACCAGGCTTTTATTGAGAAAGCGGTCAATGGCGAGCTCAGGGCCTTTGAACAACTGCCGGTAAACCTCGCCGCAGTGCGCCAGGCAGTAGATGCCTACTCCGACCTGCTGGACAAGTTTGGCCGCAAACCCGCCTATTTTAACGCCATTTACCGGCGGGACAACCTCATGGTGTTTTATTTGTTTGAGCTGGACGAAGCCCTGGCCGAGCTGCAAAACATCGTGCGCCAGCCCCTGCTGCCCGAGCAATGGGCCAAAGCCAAGCTGCTCATAGGCGATATCTTGCTCATGCAAAAGGACTACAACCAGGCCAAACTCACCTACACCGAAGTGAGCGAACGCTTCCACGACTCCCCTACCGGTGCCCTGGCCAAGTACAAACTGGGCCAACTGGCCTACTACAAAGGAGAGTTTCAGCTGGCACAGGCCCTGCTCAGCGCCATCAAGGACAATACCCACAACGACATCTCAAACGACGCCATTAAACTCAACCTGGCCATCATCGACAACACCGGCCTGGACACCACCACCACGGCCCTCGAAATCTTTGCCCAGGCCCAGTTGCTGGCCTATCAGCGCAACTTCGACGAAGCCCTGGCCCTCATGGATTCGGTGGCCTACAATTTCCCCAACCACACCCTGGCCGACGACATACTCTGGGAAAAGGCACAGATCGCACTCAAACGCGACGACATCCCCCTGGCCCTGGAGTACATCGACCGCATCCTGCAGGTATTCCCCACCGATATCTACGGCGATGATGCCCTCTACACCAAAGCCCGCATTTACGACTACAACCGCGAAAAGCACCAGGAGGCCATGCAATTTTACCTCCAGTTTCTCACTACCTATCCCGGCAGCCTCTACTCAGTAGAAGTGCGAAAACGCATAAGAGAGCTCCGCAAGGAAGGCTGACAGCCACGCACCTGGCATAGGGAAGGATGCAACATACCAGATGCAGGTGGTAGGATATCCTGCCACCTGCATCTCCTTAAAGAAGTCTCCCCTGCGCTACCATCCCCTTGTGGGACTTTCAGCCTGAATGGTCATTCTCAAACTTTGCCCCAGCTCGCTTCGTGCCCTCCTTCGTGCCCTGCGTGAACTAAGTGGCTAATCAACTAGCTGCATCAAACTTTGCCCCAGTTCGCTTAGTGCCTTCCTTCGTGCCCTGCGTGAACTAAGTGGCTAATCAACTAGCTGCATCAAACTTTGCCCCAGTTTGCTTAGTGCCCTCCTTCGTGCCCTGCGTGATCTAAGTGGCTAATCAACTAGCTGCATCCTGCATTATTTTGGCAATAATAATAAAATATCACTACCTTTGCTGCGCTCAGCGATCCTGGGCAGAAAGGAGACTAATTAAATGGTAGAAGATTCTGACAAGACATTAGAAAAAAACACAGAAGAAACCCCTCAGGCAGAGGAGGTTACCACCGCAGAAACCGTAGAGGTAAAAGCGGAGGAACTCCAAACTGCACCTGAGACGATTGAGGAGGCTGTTCTTACAGAAGAGCAGGCTTCTGACGCACCCGCTGACAATGACCAGTCGGCTGACGATGTATTTGGACAAGAAAAGGAAGAAGAGGATGAAGATGACTGGTGGAAGGAGGAGGACGAATACTCAGAGGCTGAACGAGCTGCCATGGAGCAGATGTACAGCAGTACCCTCCGTCAGTTCAATTCCAATGAAATCGTGCCGGCCACAGTTGTGGGCATAGGTGAAAAAGAAGTTGTGCTTAACATTGGCTTCAAATCTGAGGGCGTAGTGCCCCGCTCTGAATTCAGAGACATTGAAGACCTGCAGGTGGGTACAGAAGTAGAAGTCTTCATCGAAAATGTTGAAGACGCCAACGGCCAGCTGGTGCTTTCCCGCAAGCGAGCCAAAAACCTCCGCTCCTGGGAGCGTATCAATGCCTCTATGAACGAGGATGTGGTGCTCAAAGGACTGGTGATGCGCCGTACCAAAGGCGGCTTCGTGGTGGACATCGATGGCATTGAAGCCTTCCTCCCCGGCTCTCAGATAGACGTCAAGCCCGTTAGAGATTTTGACGCCTACGTAGGGCAGGTGATGGAGTTTAAGGTAGTGAAAATCAACCATGCTTACGAAAACGTGGTGGTTTCACACAAGGTGCTCATCGAAGAAAAACTCGAAGAACAGCGCCAGCAAATACTCGAAAACCTCGAAGTAGGACAGGTGCTCGAAGGAACGGTGAAAAACATGACCAACTTTGGCGTGTTCATCGATCTGGGGGGCGTAGATGGCCTGCTGCACATTACCGACATCTCCTGGGGCCGCATCAACCACCCCGAAGAGGTGTTGTCTCTGGATGAAAAAGTAAACGTAGTAGTACTGGACTTCGACGAAGCCAAAAAGCGCATCAGCCTTGGCATGAAGCAGCTTCAGCCCCACCCCTGGGAGTCCCTGCCCGAAGAAATTCAGGAAGGCTCCGTGGTGAAAGGCAGAGTGGTTACGGTTACGGATTACGGCGTATTCCTCGAAATCATGCCTGGCGTAGAAGGCCTCATCCATACCAGCGAAATGTCATGGTCTCAGCATGGCAAAACCTCCACTTCCCAGTTCAGGGAAGGCGATGAACTCGAAGCCGTAGTGCTGAGCATCGACCGGGAGGACCGCAAAATGTCACTGGGCCTGAAACAACTGGTAGAGGACCCCTGGGCACGCATAGAAGAAAAGTATCCCGTGGGCAGCAAGCATACCGGTACCGTAAGAAACATGACCAACTATGGCCTGTTTGTAGAGCTGGAGGAAGGCGTAGATGGCCTGGTACATATCTCAGACTTGTCCTGGACCAAAAAATTCAGCCACCCCTCCGACTACGTAAAAGTAGGAGAACCCCTGGAAGTGGTGGTACTGGAGATAGACAAGGACAACCGCCGTCTGAGTTTGGGACACAAGCAGCTGACCGAAGACGTATGGAGCACCTTCGCTACCATCTTTACGGTAGGCTCTGTGCACAAAGGCACCATCAAGCGCATTGATGGTAAAGGCGCCACAGTAGAGCTGGAGTACGGAGTGGAAGGGCATGTGCCCAGCAAACACCTCAAGGTGGAAGAAGGCAAAGAGCCGCTCAAAGTGGATGATACCGCCGAATTTGTGGTGATTGAATTTAACCGCGACGCCAAACGACTGCAACTTTCCCATACCAATGTGTGGAAGCAGCAAACGGCTCCCCCCGCGCAAAAGAAAACCACCAAAAAGCGGCAGCCTGCTCAAACCAAAAGTACCCCCAGCAGTACCACTACCCTGGGTGAGCTTGACGTGCTGGCCAAACTGAAAGAGCAGATGGAAGCAGAGGAAAAGAAAGGAAAAAAGAAGGCTGCTTCCAAAGCTCAGAAGAAAAAGGCCGAAGAAGCCCAACCCACTGAAGAAGTGACTACGGCTACCGAAGAACCCGAAGCAGTAGCTGAAACTACAGAGGCTGTAGCCGAAACTGTAGAAGAAACTACCGAAGCAGTGGCTGAAGAACAAACTGTAGCCACTGATGAACAACAGCAAGCTGCTGAAGATACAGTGACAGAAACCGAAACTCCCGAAGCGGAAAAATCCGCTGAGGAAGAAGCGGACAAGACCGAAAAGGAATAAGCCTTTGCGCTTAATTTCTGACGATTTTTTTTGCAGAGTGCCCTGAAAATCAGGGCACTCTTTTTGCTACCAAAGGATGTAATGTGATTTGGGAATAATGTCCCGAAAAATGGTAGCACTTTAGGCACGAAATTGGTACTTTTGCTGGTATGCATGAGCGCAATTACATAAAAAGAGGATTTGGAATACTTGCTCTTGCTACTGCCATGGTTCTGGTAATGTCTGGCTTGACAAAGCTGCGCAAGGATACACCCTTCTTTGCCGCTCATCACCACGAACCCACACTTGCTGCTGATTCGCTCATGCAGCAGGACACTATGGCCAAAGTTTCTGATACTTTAACCCATGAAAAACCGCTTACTCCCAAAGCGGCCACTGTTGAAAAGCAATACCCTACCGGGAAATCCTACGTAGGGCTGCACCACCTCAATCGCTTCTTTGAAGCCTTGCACCAGGCCCGAAACGGCCGCAAGGTGCGCATAGGCTACTTTGGCGACTCCATGATTGAGGGTGACCTCGTAACGGAGTCTTTGCGGCACGACCTGCAGGAAGAATTTGGTGGCCAGGGCGTGGGCTTTGTGCCCATTGCCTGTGCCTCACCCGGCTTCCGCAAAACCATCCGCCACTCCTACTCCGAAGGTTGGAAGTACCACACCATTCTGGTTCCCAACCCCACCAAGTTCAACTACAGCATAGCCGGCAACTTTGCCTACCTGCCCCGCAAAGGGAAACGAACACGGGAGTCCTGGGTAAAGTACAAAGGAACCTCCCTCTACGAAACGACCTCCCGCTTTCCGCAGGTAAAACTCTACTACGGGCAGTACGCCTCATCATCTAAAAGAAGGGCCAAAAACTGGGTGGCCGTCTCTACCGACAAAGGAGCCGACACCCTCAAGCTCGATTCCCGCTCAGTGGTGAACACCATCACCCTGTCGAGGTCCAATATCGAAGAGCTCGAACTCAACTTCCGCATAGACGACCGCCTGCCGGTATATGGCCTCAGCATAGAAGGAGGGCCCGGTGTGTATGTGGACAATTTTGCCGTAAGAGGAAACAGCGGCCTGGGCATTCTCAATATTGCCGGGCCCGTGTGGAAAGAGTTTGACAAACACATGCACTACGACCTGGTGGTGCTACACTATGGCCTCAATGTGATCGATACCCAGCGCAAAAGCTATAAGGGATACGAAAAGCATTTCAAAAAAGTGATTGCCTACGTAAAAGAACAACTCCCCAACGCCGATATACTCGTGGTGAGCGTAAGCGATAAAAGCACCATGATCAACGGTAAAATGCAAACCGACCCGGCCGTGCCCAAAATCGTGGCCGCCCAACGCAGGGCTGCCGAGGAAATGGAAGTAGCTTTCCTGGATCTCTACAGAGGTATGGGTGGGCGCAATACCATGGTGAAGTGGGTGGAAAAAAAGCTGGCTACCAAGGACTACACCCACGTAAACCGCAGAGGGGCCAAAATCGTTTCCAACATCGTCAAAAAATACCTCATGACCCAGTATTACGCCTGGGAACGTGAAAGCAAGCAGCTGGCCAGTCAGCAGTAGGGCACGGCCCTAATGGGCACCCATACACCCACAGCCGGGCACCATCTCGGCCTGTACGGCTCCATGCCAATCGAAATGGGCACTGGTTTTGAACGTCTCCCAGTAAAAGGGCTTGCGCTTGCGCGTCTGGTTTCCGATTTCATTCATGCTCATAGAATCATACAGACGCCCGTTTTTCATCACATACCATATATCTTCAGAATGGCGGATGTCCTCCAGGGGGTTGCTGTTGAGCACGATGAGGTCGGCCAGCTTGCCTTTTTCCAGGCTGCCCAGGGCATGCCCCATGCCGATGTAGTCGGCTCCGTACTGGGTAGCAGCCCGCAGGGCCTCCATGTTGCTCATGCCGCCTTGTTGCAGCATCCACAGTTCCCAGTGGGCGCCCAGTCCCTGCAGCTGCCCGTGGGCACCCAGCTGCACCTTCACGCCCGCATCCATCAGGGCTTTGCAGCCGGCGCTGATGGTTGGGTGCCAAAATTCCTCTTCGGGCACCATGGTGCGCCTGCGGGCACGGGCGTCCAAAAACCCCCGTGGCATAAAGTTGAGTTGGCGCTGGTTTTCCCATACCTGGGTTTTTTGGTACCAGTAATTTTCCCCCCAAACGCCCCCATAGCCCACAATAAGGGTAGGCGTATAAGCCGTACCGCTGGCTGCCCACAGGCGAATTACATCCTCATAAAGGGGATTGACGGGTATGGCGTGTTCGATGCCGGTATGCCCGTCCAGAATCATGCTCATGTTGTGGGGGAAAGTAGAGCCCCCTTCGGGATACACCATCATGCGCAGCTCCCTGGCTGCCTGTATGACCTGCTGCCGCTGCTCGCGGCGCGGCTGGTTGTAGCTTTTTACCGAAAAAGCTCCCACTGCCTTCAGTCGCCGCAAATGAGAGCGGGCATCCTCCAGGCTGTTGATCACCGCCTTGAAATCGCCCTCGGCCCCATAGAGGATGGTACCGGTGGAAAAAATGCGCGGTCCCACCATCACCCCTGCCTCTACCATTTCGTGCTGGCTAAATACCATTTCAGTGTTGTTGGAAGGATCATGGGTGGTGGTAACGCCAAAGGCCAGATTGGCGTAGTAGCTCCATTGCTGCTGAGGCGATATGCCGTTGAAACTGGCACCCAGGTGAGCGTGTACATCAATGAGGCCGGGCATAATGGTTTTGCCACTGCAATCAATCACCTTTACCCCGGGCCCAAAGCGACGGCTGCCGCTGCCCACCCGCTCAATTTTATTGCCCTTTACCCATACATACCCCTTTTCAATCACCTCATCTCCCCGCATGCTGATGATGCGTGCGTTGGTGAAGGCAATTTCGCCCTGAGGCACATCGGTGGTGAGCATGAGGCCTATGCGCTGGCCGGTACTGTCGATGGGCGGCAGGCTGTCGGGCGCACCCGGCACAAAGGCAAAGGCTTCTTTGATGTCCTTGCTGAAATATTCCGGCCCCAGCACCCAGTGCAGCTGCTGGCTGTTGCCCGACCAGTGCAGGCTGGTGCCCGCATCGCGGGTGAGCTTTTTGAGCGGTACAGCCTTCGTATTGGCCGATAAACTAAAGGGCTTGCCACTGTGGGGAAAGGGAATGAGGTAGGCCTGAAACAACTCGGTAAAGGCCAGCCACTGCTCATCGGGGCTGGGCACAAACTGGTTGGCGTATTTGGCCGTGAAAAGGGTGCGTACTTCGCGGGTGTTCAGGTCCAGGCTTTGGTAGCTTTTGTTCAGGCCGCCACCTGAGAGGAAGTAAATGGACCGGCCGTCGCGGGAGAAACGGGGTTCGCGCCCGCTTTCATGTACCCTTTGCATCTTGCCTCCCTGGGCAGGCATGAGGTAAATGCCGGGATTTTTGCCGTAGGCCACGCCCAGCACGCTATTGCCGCTGCCCTTCTGAAACACCAGCTGGCGGCCGTCGGGGCTGTAGGAGGGGCGCAGGTAATAGCCCTTCTCGTGGGTGAGCTTGTAGCTGCTGCCGCCAATATTGTTCAGGGAAATACGCTTGAGTGCCCCCAGGGCCACATCGTCCCAGGTGGCAAACACCAGGAAGCGGCTGTCGGGACTGAAGGCCGGCCAGAATTCCAGGTTTTCGTCAGCGGTAGCCCGCACAGGCCTGCCATCGGGCAGCCGCTTGAGGTACACATGCCCCGCCGCATTGAAGGCCAGCCACTGCCCGTCGGGCGAGGTGGTGGCATGGCGGATCATTTTGGCCTCAAATTCCTCCGGAGCCACTTCCTGCCTGAACAGCACCGCCTCATTGATGCGCTGCTTTACTTCCACTTCAAAAGGGATTTCACGCACTTGCAGGCTGTGGATGTGGATGCGCCAGATTTTTCCTTTGGCATAAAAGACAATTTCGCTTCCATCCGGCATCCAGCTGAAGTTGGGGTAAACCCCAAAAATAGCCCAGGTTTCCTGCTGGTCTTTGCTCAGGCCGTCGTACAGAGGCCATTCCTCTCCGGTTTGCAGGTCGTGCAGGAAGAGTACACTCTTGGCACGTACGCGCCTCACAAAGGCCAGCAGCCTGCCGTCGGGCGAAATTTGCGGCCGCACAGCCCCGCCGGGGCCGCCGGTAATATTTTCCACCTCGCCCGTCTGCCGGTCATAGCGCCGTATCATATAAATCTGGCCGTTGGGGTCTTTGTTGTATTCAAACACCCTGCCGGGGCTCATGTCCTCACTGAAATAGATATACCTGCCATCGGGCGAAACGCAGGGTTCGCCTGCATCCATCTGGTCGTTGCGCCTTTTGGTGAGCTGTATGCCACTGCCACCTGCCAGGTGGTACATCCACATTTCACCGGCCCCCAGCGAACGGGTGGAGGTAAAATGCTTGCGCGCTACCACGTACTGCCCGTCGGGCATCCATACGCCATTGTTGAGCAGGCGAAAACTTTCCCGGGTGATCTGTTTGCGGTCCGATCCATCGGGCTTCATTACCCAGAGGTTGTCGCCCCCACCCCGGTCGCTGGTAAACAGGAT
>RFHT01000609.1 GCA_003696835.1 Bacteroidota bacterium | reverse complement strand
TTCCTGTTTCAGAAAAGTTAGTAAGAGGCTTCTGACTTCTGTAAACACGGAAATACGATGCTTATTAGAAAAATGCCTCAGACTATCCCGAACTCACGTAAAAATATAAACAAATAAAGTACTGGTAAGAATCCATTCTTCTGAATGACTTTAGCATTCTAGTTTTAACAGAGAGAATCCTTTAACTAGGTTCTTTTATCTCCTTCTTCTTCCTACCCTCTGCTGCCTCGCCTCCGAATCTCTCGATCCGTAATCTACTGCCCAAATAATGATATTTCGTTTGTCCTGATTAATCTCGTACCAGATATAGTAATCACTAAAATTTTTCGCGTAATTCTTACGAGATTTACTCGCTATTACGGGTGCGCCATATATTTCGTCAAATTTTGCTGCCCTAAAGACATTATTATTCAGTTCATTGATGATACGCTCAATCGTATCATCAACTGCATCCAAGAAATTCATAGCAACAGTAAAATTGCCGTCATCAATAAAGAAGTGGGTTATGTCGCGAATATCGTATTCGGCTTCGGGGTGCGTGAGATGGGTATAGCTCATTACTGACGAGAGGAGTATTCGGTTCTGAGCTTATTTGTGAGATCAGACATATTGACGAACTGTGTATTCTTATCTGCCCGTCTCTTCGCGATTTTATCTTTCACGTATTCAGGTACTTCCAGTTCTTGATCGCGCAACATGGTAGAGAGTTCGGTAAAAATCAGCCATAAGTCAGGACGTTCTAGTTCCTGAATCTGTCCGAGAATATCTTTTGCTCTTTGTGTCATACTACTAATATACGGAAAATGTAGTGAAAAGACCATGGTGGATCTTAAATTTTTAGTTTCAACTTTAATTTTTGAGGTAGTGATTACTGAGGGGATAATAAGCTTGCGGTTGTACCTGAAGTGGAAAGAGTGGTAGTCCTCAGACTACACATTTGAAAGCCCTCAGAAGGGCTTTTTCTATATCTTCCCTTCATCGGCAAAAGAGTAGTAGCCAGTATAGGAGAAGATAATGTGATCGAGTACGATAATATCGAGTAATTTCCCTGCTGCTGTAGTCTTGAGGGTAACTTCATTATCTGATCGACTGGGTTGCAAGTTACCACTAGTGGTCAGTCAAGGCTTAATTTTCGGGTATATGGCATTGAGTTTGATACGGGCATCCTCGGTTGTCATTTGCCAATCTACCCCCCTTTGAGTTTGATTCATGTCCTGAGACCAGGCCTGGCTTTCACTCTTTAGGTCGTGTTTGAAAAATAGTTTTTCTCTGGCAAACTCAATTTTCAATGGCTGTTTTTTGTTTGCATGGATCGATTCTTATCCATAGAACCCGGATAGTGATATTTTCCGGGCACAGCCTAAGGTATCAGTATCTCCTAAACGCCTGGCTTTAAGACATTGCCTTGTCAGGGCACTCAACTCACATTGAGCCACAAACTCATCGTCGGCTTCTGGAGGAATCACCCAATATTCGATGCTTTTACGGGTATTCATGCCGTTTTTTTAAGCGTTTTTCGAACCGTTTCATGACTGATCGAATTTATCAGCCCCAACTCAACGAACTTACTGCTTCGCTCAGACGGACGATATACTGCTTGTTCATAAATTGGGGGTTGTTTCGTAGGTAAGTTGGCAAATTTTAAGATCGAACTCAACCCCAATCTTTTGCCTTGACTGACCACTAGATATAACTTTCCAGTAGTTTCAGCATCTGGTAGTCCTGGCTTCTGCCAGCCTCTTTGTAGCGGTTTAGAGCCAGGTCCACGGGTTTAATACCGTCTTCATCTCTTTGCAGGGGATCAGCCCCCCAATCCAGCAGATATTTGGCCATGTCCATGCTGCGGCCCGCCACGGCGTAGTGCAGGGGGGTACGGCAGGCGTATATGCCGCCGGCCTGAATGTTGACGTCGGCTCCATGTTCTACGAGGAAATGCATGAGCTTGGCATGGCCGTTGTACACGGCCCAGTGCAGGGCACTGAGGCCTCCGCCTTCGGGTTGCAGGTTGATGTCCACGCCCTGCTCTATGAGGGCTTTGATGAGGTCCACCTCGCCGTAGTAGCTCAGCAGGTGGATGGCCGACCTGCCTTTAGCATCACCGGCTTTGACGCGGGCATGCACCTGCCCGCCCCGGCGAATGAGCTGAAGGGTCATTTCTTTGAGGCCCTGGTCGCAGGCTACGAGCAGGGGGGTCCAGCCCTGCTGATGGTCCACATGGTTGAGGTTAGCGCCCTGGGCAATGAGCCACTCGGCTATGTCGGTATAGTGCTCATTGAGGGCCAGCATGAGGGGAGTCCAGCTACGCAGGTCGGAGGTATAGTCTATTTCTGCGCCGTATTTGAGCAGCAACTGGGCTGCTGCCCGGTTGCCTGATATACAGGCCAGGTGCAGGGGGGTATTGCCGTAATTGTCGGTTACATTTACGGCAGCTCCATGTTCCAACAACAAGCGAATGATTTCCAGATCGCCTTCATAAACGGCTTCGTGCAGCAAGGTGCTTCCCCTTTCATTAAAACACAACAGCTCCCCTCCTTCGGCCAGGTATTGCCTGACAAAGTGAATGTCGTTGTTGATGATAGCTTCGAAAATTGGCATAACTTTCAACATAGAATCGGCAACGATACATAGCTGGATCAGGAGGTAACGGATTACAGAGTGTGGAAGTTCGGGTTCCTGTTTACAATTATAGGAATTTTAAAAGAAAATGCAAGCACTACCTGCACGATCCCGCAAACAAAGATGAAGTTGAAGGCAAGCGGGGAAAAAATGAAGGGGAGTTTTAATTATTTCTTACTCCAAAAGGCTTTCGGCCTCAAAGTAACTCAAAATATGCTGCCTCAGTATGTGCACCTGAGAGAACATATCGGTATGTGGCAGGGGTTTTACCAGCTCCCAGTGCGGCCAGCCGTCCTGGTCTTTGTAGGCCAGCCTGTAATAACCCGACTGGGAAAGTAGCCTGCATATTGCGATATGCATCAGATCTACTTTTTCTTCTTTGGTAAAGGGCCGGGGCGTACTGCCCAGTTCCCGTACACCTATCAGAAAGAGAATGGCTTCCAGGGTCATGGGTTTCCCGAATCGGGTTTCCAGCTGTTCTTCCAGCTTTTGCCATTGTGTATTGAGGTCTTCTTGCACGGGCAGCTGATTGGTGAACCCCAAAAGTAGAGTTCGCAAGGGAAGAAAGCAAATAGAGGGGCAAGTTCCTTCTTCTGCGGAGGCAGCAGGCGACTGTCCCGGGGCCTATGATTCAGGAGCCGGATCCCTTTCTGATTTCAATTACCCAGTTTTTCAGGTCAATGCTCAGCCAGCTTTTGGTTTTGGCAGAATCCCGTACAGCTTTGGGAGGCTGCGGTGTTACGGGCTGTGCAGGCTGGCTAACAACTGTGCTCTGGGTGGTGTCTGCTACTTGCTGAGGTTTTTCTTCCTGAGCCCTAAGGTAGGATGCACTCATACAAAAACACAACAGAAAGGTGAAGGATAGCATGGTCTTTTTCATGAAGTTGTTCAGGTTGAGGATTAAATTCTGTACAAATTCAGAAGAAACTGCATGATGGCGCTCAGCATGCGAAAGGCTTTGGAGCTGTCCTGGTAGGTAGGGCCATCTTCTGCATCGGTGGGTTCGCCGGAGGGCGCCGGGATGTTCTTGCTGCCAAGAGAAAAAGGGGCTTCTGTTTCTTCAGTTTGGGCAGTTTGCTGTTCATAGAGGGAGTAGGTGGCCTCCTGCCTGGCAGGCTGCTGCTCCCTTTCGGGCAGCAGGGCGGGCAACAGCAGGTACACCAACAACATGCCGATAGCTATGAGGCCGGGTTTGGACACTTTCACTCTGCTTGACATAAGGCGGTAAAGTTGATTCATAGAAAAGACTTGAGAAAACACAAAAAGTTGCAAGGTATATGCCCGCAAGCTTTTATCGTACGTTTGACAATATGTACGCAAAAGTGAGCAAAAAGCTGTGGATTTTGCTCACTTTTTCGACGAAACGGAAAGTTTGTGTACAAACGGGAAGCAAGGGCCCGGCAGGCGCTCAAATTTTGGGGTACTCCCATTGGCCTCGATAGGCGCGGCTAAGCATGCTATTGGCCTGCTCATCGCCAATAACGACTTCGGCATCGGCATCCCATTTGAGGCTACGGCCGAGTTTGTAGGATAAAACGGCCAGCAGGCTCATGTTGGTGGCCAGGTGGCCGGTGTGTATGTCACATACCGGCAGGTGCATCTTGTCAATGGCGTTGCGGAAGTCGGCCCACAGTTCTTTGATGTTCTGATGGTCGGGTAGGTGGAGGCTGGGTTCCTGGTGGATAATGGATTTGTTTTTGTTTTTGGGATAAAAAGTCCAGCCATCGAGCCAGCCCATGTGGAAGGTGCCTTCGGTGCCGTAGAAGTAGCAGCCCACGTTGTGGTCTTCATTGGCATTGGGCGCACATTGTTTGTTTTGCCAGTAGAGAATAAAGTCCTCAAACTGGAAGGTTGCGACCTGGGTGTCGGGGGCGTCGCTGTTGTCCTGGCGGATAAACTTCCCACCGCTGGAAAAAATGGTTTTTGGGGCTTTTTCTTCTGTCCACCACAGCACCTGATCAAACCAGTGGATGCCCCAGTCGGCAATGGTGCCGTTGGCGTAGTCGAGAAACTGGCGAAAGCCCTTGGGGTGAATTTGGGGATTGAAGGGGCGGTAGGGTGCCGGGCCGCACCAGAGGTCCCAGTTGAGTCCCGGAGGCGGATCCTGATCGGGCACGGCTTCGCCGGGCCCGCTGGCATAGTTGACAAAGCACTTGACCATGCTGATTTTGCCGGCTTTGCCCTGGCGCAGGAAATCCATGCCCGACATATTGTGGGGAGAAACCCTGCGGTGGGTACCTACCTGCACAATGCGATTGTGTTTGCGGGCCGCAGCCACCATGGCTTTGCCTTCATTGATGGTGTGGCCTATGGGCTTTTCTACATACACATGGGCACCGTGCTCAATGGCAAAAATAGTGGGCAGGGCATGCCAATGGTCGGGAGTTCCCACGATCACAATTTCGGCTTTGCTGTTGGTGATACATTCGCGGAAGTCTTCGTAGCCTTTGGGCTTGTCGCCGTTGAGGCGAGTTACTTCGGCCAGTGCATTTTCTCTGTGAGTACGGTCCACATCGCATATACCTACTACCTTGCACTGGCCGTAGGCGATGGCCTCCCGCAGTATGTTCATGCCCCACCAGCCACTGCCTATAAGGGCAATGCGATAGGTTTTGTCGCGCTTCAGGGCGCTCATTAGCGGTAAAGCCGAATAGCTGAGGCTGGCCGCA
>RFHT01000608.1 GCA_003696835.1 Bacteroidota bacterium | reverse complement strand
GGGTGATTTCCTCCCGCACCTGCTCAAGGGTTTTTCCCTCAGGAAGGTAAGAAGGCATAAATTCATAAACGCCTTGCTGCTCACCAAAGCCTCCCTCGCCTATAAAGGGACACAGTACTGCTGCACAGGCCGAGAGGTGCCCCCCTGCACTATCGCCCGTAACGGCTATGCGCCTGGGGTCTCCGCCATATTTTTTGGCATGTGTCTGTATATGGGCTATGGCTCCAAATACATCCTCAATCAAATGGTGCATGTGGTTGGGCTGCTCATCCCCATCCAAGTGGTTGATCCAGCGGTAATCTATGCTGAATACCACATATTGGTTGCCCCTGGCCAGCTCCCGTGCCAGGCCCCGCATGATGTCTTCGTTGTTGGACGACCAGCCGCCTCCGTGAATGATGACGATGCAGGGCAGGTTTTTGGCGCCTTTGGGCGCAAAAACGTCGTACTTTAAGGGTTTTTTGCCGGGCTGTGCATACAGCACGTCCTGGGTAACTTCCAGCTTTTCCACCAGGGCATTATCTATGAAATTTGCCCCGACCCACATATTGGTATCCAGGCTGATGTCCATTTCGGGGGTAAAACTTTCGTAGTGGGTTACGCCCCACATTCCGCCCTCTACGGTGTAGTAAACTGCATCCAGGCTATAGCCTTCCGCAGGGCTGGCCGTTACCTGCAGCCGGGTGCCGGCGGGCAGCTTGCCATCAGCTGGGATTTGGGGGCTTACGGTATAGGTGCCGTGTTCAGCCGGCACCAAATTGACGGTAAAAGGTCCTTTTGGCATATCGGTGCGGGGTTGTGAGTTGCCGGGACATATCAGCAGCAAGATACACAGCGGTAAGCTGATGAAACGGAAAAAGAAGGGGGGATTTTTCATCTGTATGAACACATTTTGATTTGGAACAAATGTAATTTTTTTTCTGTTTGAACGGAAAACGGCAAATACGAACACAGGCCGATATTTTCAGAAATGGCGTAGGGAAGGTATCAGTTCTCCTACCAGATAGCGCCAAGGAGATCCGACAAACGCTTACCTATTTCAACTCTTATCGCCACAGGCTAGCCACACAAAACTTTAAAGTATATTTAAAACTTTTGTATTATTTTGCTTGTTTGCAAAGTATAAATGAATATGATGGTATTCAAACGCCCCCTCTACCTCTCGCGGATTACGCCTTATATGGGTACCGACCTCATCAAGGTACTCACAGGCCAACGACGTGTGGGAAAAAGCTATCTCTTTCGTCAAATACAGGAATAACTACTGGAGCGTAATCCGGGAATGAAGATCATCTATATCAATATGGTGGTTTCGTATGATCCGCCCTCACAAACAAGTATAGGAGGCATACAGCACCTGAATATCCGCCAATTTTGTTTGAAGATACTCCAGAATTCGCTTCTTCCATAACCTTCAGCTCAAAAGGCCCTGCGAAGTGAAGCAGTTATCTGTTGAGCGGCTTTAGCTTTAAAAATATTTCCGGCATACTTTCAGCATCTATGGCCTGCATATCTACCAGCCTGAGCGACTTGACCATGTTCAGGGTGGAAGTTTTGTACTTCAGGAAGTGGGGAGACTTCAGGTGGGCCTCATAGGCCTCGCGGCTGGCATATATTTCCAGAATCCGCACCTGGGCAGGCTGCTGCTGCTGATACATGGGGTAGATGCAAATCACGCCGGGCTCCAGCCTGAGGGATGCGGCGGCTTCTTCTTTCAGAATGGCCAGGTATTCCTCCAGGTAAAGGGAGTCTATTTCCAATTCTGCGATGCGGATCATCATATCCCCTACCTGCAAGGGCTTAGAAGCAGGAGCCGCCTGACGACAAGCACTAGCCACCAGGGCAGCGGCAAGCAGCCAAAAGGCCAGGTTCCATACGTACACGCTGTTCATCATTTGAGTAAATTACTTGGTCGAAACTAGTTTGCTGCTGAAATGGTAGTGAATAGACGCATTCCATAAAAAATCCACATTCCCCGGCAGGTTGGATTGAAAGGTCTGGTTGACAATGGATTGGAGGCTAATGGGGAGTTTGGTATGAGAAGCGATTACGGTGGCGGTAAAATAAGTACCGGAATACCCATCCAGGTTCAGGTAATAAACGGCGGGGATCAGCTTCAGTCTGAACTTTCCGCCAAGCCTGATATGGGAAATGCTGGTATTCAGGTTGACGAAGTGCGTGGTCTGAGGCCCGTCTGGCTGCAAGCCGTTGCCCTGCAGGTAATACAGTCCAAAGCCCCAATGCTTGTTGACCTGATAATAGGGGACTAGTTCCCAGGCAAGAAAGCGCCGCATTTGGGTAATTTCCTGCGTGAGGCCTTTCTCTACAATTTCCCGGGTTTGCAGCAGAAAGGAAGGATGCGCCCCCACCCTTAAACTGAAATGGCTTTTCTGGATGGGGTAGTACCGAAACCAAAACAGCATGGCTCCCCGTTTCCCATTGGGCGTGAGGCGAATATCCGGGTCTATGCTGAATCTATTCCTCCGGTAGGAGAGTTGTACCAGCAAGGCAGGGCTATTCAGGGAGAAGGAGGGAATAATAGAAAACCCGTTGTTGGTCAGCCCCAGCGAACCCGAAAAAACAGTGGTGTCCGGAGGAACCTGCTGCTGGGCAAGCGTATCGGCTTGGGGAATGATTTGAGCAACACCCCCGTGCTTGTAAAGTCCGGAGAGCATGCCAACGGCAATGAGGAATAACTTTAGGGAATGTTTCATTTTTCGACTGTGAATTAGACAAGATCACAAACACAAAAGTATGCCCCATTTTGCCCAACTACTTACACATACTACGGTTCCTTTTACCAATTTTACAGATTATCAGGCTGTTAGCCCCAACTACAACATTTTTTATTTTATTTTGTAATGAATGATCCTGGAAAATCCCCGCCAATATGATACAACTAAACAGTGTTACCCAATTCAATACCGAGCGAGGCCAGGAGACTCTGCACCCGCTGGTGAGTGTGCTGGATCAGACAAAGTCGCAATTGATTCAAGCCAGGCGTTACCTGTCTGAGCTGTATATCATTTTTCTCAAAGACATCAAGTGTGAAAACTTTCAGTACGGACGCACGCTATATGATTATCAGGAAGAAAGCCTGATTTTTATTTCGCCGGGCCAGGTGTTTGGTTTGGACGAGCAGTTGGGGATGATCCAGCCACAGGGCTGGGTGTTGGTATTTCACCCGGATTTCATCCGGGGCACTTCTCTGGGCAGGCGTATAGGAGAATACCGGTTTTTCGCCTATCATTCCCATGAAGCCCTGCATATTTCGCAGCGGGAGCGGCGAATGGTGATGGAATGCTTCCACAACATCCAATACGAGTTGGCGAATAACCCGGACAAACACAGCAAGGCCCTCATCATCACCCATATAGAGTTATTGCTAAACTATTGCGTGAGATTTTATGACCGGCAGTTTATGAGTCGGGAAACCCTCAATCAGGATGTGCTGGTTAGGTTTGAGGCCTTACTACAGGATTATTTTCAGTCGGATAAGGTGCAAGCCCTGGGCCTGCCCACCGTAGGCTTTTGTGCGGAGCAACTTCATTTGTCCGCCAACTATTTCGGAGATTTGGTGAAAAAAGAAACGGGCAGAAGCGCCCAGGAATATATTCAGGCAAAAGTTATAGATCTGGCCAGGGAAAAGGTGCTGGACATCCGCAAGTCTATCAGCGAAATTGCCTATGAACTGGGCTTTAAATATCCCGCACATTTTACCCGCTTTTTTAAGCAAAAGGTGGGGTGTACGCCGAATGCATACAGGAATTTGAATTAGTACTGATCCTAAAGCATATTATCTGTACCATCAACCTTTCCTCTCCGGAAATGAAACACCTGTGAGCTGTCCGCACAAATCCATCAATTGCTCCTGCAACTGCACATCATCAGCCTCGGGCCTGGGACGTATTTCCTTCTGGTGAAAAAAATACCGTCCGCTGACTTTCGCCCGCTCATCCTGACTTACTGCCAGCCAAAGCTGGGTTTCATACCCGCTTTCCAGGCTATCAGGAGCCCCAGCCCCGCCCATTCGGGTCGGCACCCAGCCGGGATTAACTGCATTGGCATACACTTCTGGCCATTTTCGGGCTACTGCCTTGCACAGCATGATGACGTGCAGTTTTGAATCGGAATACGTTATGCGGTTAATATCCGATAGGAAACAATCCAGCTTGGGTTGCCCACCCGCCTGCATGCCCGAACTCAGGTAGATGAGCCGTTTGGGCTTTTCGATTAAGCAAGTCAACACATAGGGAGCCAGGGTGTTTACCCGGAAAATGTCTGCTCCGGATGCGTGGTACACGCCGGCATTGTGTATCACCACATCAAAACTTCCCCAGGCATTTACTTTGGCCGCAAGCGCTTTTGTTTGGTCCATATCATTCAGGTCGCCTGTAACGACCGCTGCAGCACGCGGTATGCTGTTCCATGTGTCCCTGGCCCTTTTTTCATTTCGGGCATGCAGCACCACCTGATGGCCCCGGGCAATCAGCGCTTTAGCTACCAGTAGGCCAAGACCATCCGAAGAGCCGGTGATGAAGATGCTTGCCATGTTACCTATTCCCACTTAGTCCGTTTGAGGCAATGTACAGCTTTTGGGGTGATAATCCATATTGGGCAACTGCTTAGGCAGTCTCTGTAAAAGTCAGAAAGGTCAAATGTTCCCTGTGGCTTTATTGAGCCGTATGAACTAACTGCCCGCAGGAGGTTGCAAAGCCATAACAGGGGCATCTTCAAAGTCCCGTCATGCGTTCAATATGCTCCGGATAGCGCCTTCCCACTATGGGGATTTCCCTGGCAGCCACTTCTATTTCCGCCAGTTCTGCGGCTGTCAGTTCAATGCTTGCAGCCTGTATGTTTTCTTTCAGGCGATGTAGCTTAGTCGTACCGGGAATGGGCACGATCCAGGGCTTCTTCGCCAGCACCCAGGCCAGGGCAATTTGTGCGGGGGTGGCGTTTTTTCTATGGGCAATTTTTTCCAGCAACTCCACCAATGCCCGGTTGGCCTGCATGGCTTCGGGCGTAAAGCGGGGGAGGATGCGGCGAAAGTCCGTTTCGTCCAGTTGGGTGTCTTTGGTCATTTTGCCCGTGAGGAAGCCTTTGCCCAGGGGGCTGTAGGCCACCAGCCCAATGCCGAGCTCCGCTATGGTAGGGATGATTTCCCGCTCGTGCTGCCGCGTCCAGAGGGAATACTCGCTCTGCAGGGCCGTAACGGGCTGAACTGCATGCGCCCGGCGGATGGTCTGCGCCCCGGCTTCTGAAAGCCCAAAATGCCGGGCTTTTCCTTCCCGGATCAGCTCTTTGACGGTACCTGCCACCTCCTCTATGGGCACCTGGGGGTCCACGCGGTGCTGATACAGCAAGTCGATGGTTTCCACCCTGAGCCGTTTGAGGGAAGCTTCCACCGCCTTGCGGATATGCGCTGGCCGGCTGTTGAGCCCGGCCATTTTTCCATCCTGAATGTTGAACCCGAATTTGGTGGCGATGACGACCTCCTCCCGGAAAGGCTGCAGGGCCTCTCCCACCAATTCCTCATTGGTATAGGGACCGTACACCTCCGCCGTATCGAAAAAGGTAACGCCCTGCTCTACGGCAGCACGTATGAGGGCAATCATTTCGCGCTTATCTTTGGCCGGGCCATAGCCAAAGCTCATGCCCATGCAGCCCAGCCCGATGGCCGAGACTTCCAATTTGTTGGGGCCCAGTGTTCGTGTATTCATGGCTTTTTTTTTACCTACATATTTAGCCAATAACTCAACTTCAGATTAACCGACCGGAAGCGGGGCGTAAAATGATCGGCAAAATAGTTGTCGTTATATACCAGGTACAAATCCGAGAGCGGAGCAAAACGCCATTGCAGGCGTGAGTTGATGCCCAGGTTGTTGCGCTGGTTGCTGTACTGCAGCACAAAGGTCTTTTAGCGGCTGCATTTGCCATAACGATATGCAAACAGATGCTTACGAAAATCAAACAAGCACCCATACGGGTTATAGCAATCGCATAAAAATTGAACGTGTCGCCCCGCTGGGGCTCGCAGAATACTTTGTGCCGAAAGGCTACAAAGGTCAAGCTCCTATGGAGCTGACACCCCGGCAGGTCGAGAAGAATTGACCGGGAACACAGACTCGTTTATCAGGTAGTGGAGAATGAACTACGGGTGTATGCCTGTAGGTATCATTATGACGACTAGAAAAAGGAGGGAATTTTAACAACTAAGAATTGAAAAACGTATATTGCTAGCTAAATAAAGGTGAAATATGCTTAGCAAAGAGGACATAAAGCAGGTTCTGTTGGAAAAACGGACAGAGCTTGAACGATTTGGGATTAAGCGGATCGGGATTTTTGGATCATTTGTTCGGAATGAACAAAAACCGGACAGTGATCTTGACATCATGGTAGAGTATCTTCCCGGGCAGAAAACATTTCAAAACTACATGCAATTTGCATTTTTTCTTGAAGATACTTTCCAAAGAAAAATTGATCTGGTGACACCTGAGTCTATCAGCAAATACATCTACCCATATGTGAAAAAGGAAATAGAATATGTCTCGCTCGTCGCTTGATTATCATAGAGGAAGAAGCGGACTATCTGATCGAAGAAAGCAGTTTGATTGAGTTTGAAAAATTTCAGGAAAACCGAAATTTAACCAGAGCATTTGTGAGAAGCTTCGAAATAATTGGCGAGGCGACCAAGAATATAGATCAAGCTTTGAGAGATAAGTATTCACATGTTGATTGGCGAGGAATGGCTGGAATGCGGGATATTCTGATACATAGGTACTTTGGTGTCGATCTGGAAGTTGTTTGGGATGCGATACAGCAATATATTCCACAGCTTAGAATAGAGATTGCCAAAATTTTGGAAGCAGAAAATGACGAACAAAAGCAGTAGGAGGATTGGGGAAGTAAAGGGCACTCAGTATCATTATGACGACTAGAAAAAGGAGGGAATTTTAACAACTAAGGTAACTATTCAGCACCCTCAGGGTAAAAAAAACAATTGTTGTAAGTTACTCATTTTCAATGATTTGCATTAACCACCTCCAACTCCTCCTTGAAAAGGAGGAGAGTTCTCCGGGGCAGGCGGCGCAGCCGCC
>RFHT01000607.1 GCA_003696835.1 Bacteroidota bacterium | reverse complement strand
GCCACTGAAAGCCTGCTCGAATTTTGCAAACAAAAAAATATACAAACGAACATCAATTTGTCGTTTTTACAACAGGCACAGCTACTTGCCCAACAAGTATTCAGTTGATAAACGCTTTTTCTCCATGTACTTAAACAAAATTCCTGGCATTGTTCACCGCATCTATGGCGCTTACCTTTGGCGATACAACACACAGTCGCCAGACTTATATCTGACATTCGACGACGGCCCACACCCGGAGATTACCCCCTGGGTGCTGGACCAGCTAAAGGAATTCAACGCCAGAGCCACTTTTTTTGTAGTGGGAAAAAACGTACAGCAGTACCCCGAAATCGTGCACCGGGCCATAGATGAAGGCCACAGCATAGGCAACCACAGCTACAGTCACCTCAATGGCTGGGATACCGATTCCAGCGTTTACCTCAAGGACTTTTTGCGTGCACAGCGCAGCCTGGTAGAATATACCGGCTATCACACCCGGCTTTTTCGCCCGCCTTACGGCAAGGTAAAGCGCGATGCAGCCAAAAGAATTATGCGCACCCATAAAATGGTGATGATGGACGTCATCAGTGGTGATTTTGACCTCAACAATACCGGAAAGGACTGTCAGCGCATCGTGATCCAGCATGCCAAACCCGGCTCCATCATTTTGCTGCACGACAGCGACAAAGCCTGGGACCGGCTGGAGTATGCCCTGCCCCGCCTGTTGAGAGACCTTACCGCTAAGGGCTTCCAATTTCTGCCTATTGGCGAAGCCCGCGCAAAAGCTCAAGCAGCTCGTTTAGCATCATCGCAGTAGCTCCCCAAATGGCATGGCCTTTTACCCAAAAAGCCGGTACACTGGCCCGCAGGCCGTTTCGAAGGTGAATGTGGCGCATTTGGCGTGTCTGCGGATGCAGGAGCAAACTCAGCGGCGCCTCAATGACCTCTGCCACCTCGGCGGGGTCGGGCTGGAAAGCAGGTCTGTAAGGCAGGTAACCCACTGAAGGGTACACCAGAAAATTGCTGGGAGCGATGTACAACTCCGTTAGCTGGCCCAGGACTTCCACCTCCGAAGCCGGAATGCCCAACTCCTCTTCGGCCTCCCGCAAAGCCGTGTGTATGAGGTCTTTGTCTCCGGGTTCCCTGCGCCCGCCCGGGAAGCTCACTTGTCCGCTGTGCACCCCTTCATCAGCCGTTCGCTTCATAAACACCATCTGCCAGGCTTGCTCATGAGGGTAGAGCAGCATGAGTACGCCACTGCTGCGTGCATGGGAAGGAGGGCTGAGCCTGCTGCGAAAGCGGGAAGCCATCTGTTGCTGGGCCGCCCGTCCGGGCAGGGGGCCGCCCAGGCGGGCGGCCAGGGCGCGAATAAATGCTGCATCCATCTGCACAATATTAGGAATTCCTTCATAAAATTTGGTTAATTTATGGCATGTTCAAAGCATTTCGCCAATACCGGCAAAAGCGTCAGCTGCTTCGCAGCCTGGGGAGCATTGACGAAGCTGCCTTGTTTGCGGCGGTGGAGCAAAACAAACCCACATGGGTGCGCCTGCTCGCAGAGCAGGGCGTGAATGTCAATCATTGCAATGCCGGCGGGCTCAGTCCCCTCATGATGGCCGCAGCAGCCGGAAACAGCCAGATGGTGAGCCTGCTCACCCAACTGGGGGCAGCCCTCAACCTGCAGGACCACCAGGGCGAAACTGCCCTGATGAAGGCCGCCGTACAAGGGCACCAGGAGGTGGTGAACCTGCTGCTACAGGCGCAGGCCGAAGTGGACATACGCGACCATCAGGGCCGCACGGCCCTGATAAAAGCCATAAAGGCCGGCAATACGGGCATAGTGCGCAGCCTCCTGCAAGCACAGGCCGACCCCAACATCATAGACGGAGAAGGAAAACACGTGCTGGAACATGCTGCCTTCAGCCCCAGCCTGTGCAGGCTGCTCGAAGAAGCCGGCGCCCAAAAACCCGCTGCCAGGCAAGAAAACCTCCAGCAAAAACTGGGACAGCTCCTCTCCCTGAAGTATCCTGACTTTGCCCAATGGCCCGAAAAACTGCCCCAGGGACCCTGGAATGAACAGCAACTGGCCTTGCTGCGCGAAACCCTTCACCTGCTCGACTTTTTTCTGAATCCTGAAAAAATGGAGGAAATACCGGAGGAAGAACTCACCCAAAGGCTGGAATATGCCCGACTTCTACTCAAAATTTTTCAGCAGGTACGCGATAGCGGCATTCAGCTCAGCAGCATACTCACCACCCTCTATCAGGAGAGCCAGGCCTCTGGTGATCATCCTCAGCGTTTTATGCAAAGCAGCCTCCAGTTTTTAGAGGAACTGAATGAGCTACTGGCCCAATTGGTGGAAAAAACCGAAGCCAGCCTGGTAAATAATGCCTGAAATTTGGCCCGATTATTTCTTAACTTCCCTAAACCTTAGCCGGGCTTAGGTGTATATGCCAGATAAATCGGCTAAAATCAAGTGTTTATCAACAAGCTTTTTATTAGCTTTACCCGGTTTTTAGGAGCACATAAACTAGAGAAAGCGCAATGAGTGACCAATTAACATTCCTGAGTAATGCCAACCCGGCCTATATAGACAACCTCTACCAGCAATACCTGTCCGATCCTGACAGTGTGCCGCTTGAGTGGAAACGCTTTTTTGAGGGCTTTGAGTTTGGCCAGATTCAATATCAGGAGCCTGCCTCAGAGGGAGAGGCCGCCCCGCTGGCTGCGGGTATGGCTACCAAGGAGATCCATGTGCTCAATCTCATCAATGATTACCGCACCAGGGGGCACTATTTTACCAAAACCAACCCCGTGCGGGAGCGCAGGAAATACGCCCCTACCCTGGACCTGGAAAATTTTGGCCTGAGTGAAAAAGACCTGGACACCGTTTTTCAGGCAGGTAGTGAAGTGGGGCTGGGACCCGCTCCGCTCAGAGAAATCGTGGCCCTGCTAAAAGAAACCTACTGCCAGTCCATAGGGGCTGAGTATAAATATGTACGCATACCTGAAATGGTCAACTGGCTGCAGACCCGCATGGAAAGCAGCCGCAACCGGCCGCAGTTTCCCCTGGAAAAAAAGCGAAACATTTTACAAAAACTCAACGAGGCCGTCATTTTTGAAAAATTTCTGGGCACCAAATTCGTCGGGCAAAAGCGCTTCTCCCTCGAAGGGGCCGAGTCGCTTATTCCTGCCCTGGATGCCGTCGTACAAAAAGGAGCGGAGCTGGGAATCAAAGAGTTTGTGATGGGGATGGCCCACCGTGGCCGCCTCAATGTACTGGCCAATATCCTCAAAAAAGAATACGACGAAATTTTTTCCGAATTTGAGGGCAAAGAGTTTGAGTCTTCTGTCTTTGAAGGGGATGTAAAATACCACCTCGGATTTTCCAGCGACATCACCACTCAGTCGGGCAAAGAGGTGCACCTCAGCCTCATGCCCAACCCCTCTCACCTCGAAGCAGTGGACCCCGTGGTGGAAGGTGCCGCACGCGCCAAAATTGACCGCAAATACAACAGCAACTTCAATGAGCTGGCTCCCATCCTCATTCATGGGGATGCAGCCATTGCGGCTCAGGGGATCGTGTATGAAGTGATTCAAATGTCGCTGTTGGAAGGCTATAAGACCGGCGGCACCGTACACAT
>RFHT01000606.1 GCA_003696835.1 Bacteroidota bacterium | reverse complement strand
CTGTAATGCCAGGAAGCTCCCGGCTGGTCCACCAGCGGCAAGGCCGCCAGGGCATCGACGCGCTCCGCTATGGTTTTGTGAGGCTGAAAATACAGCTTTTGTACATACTGCTTGTCGAGCTCACTGCTGCCCAGGCCGTGCAGCATGCCAGCCGTGTGGGTCATGAGCTGCACAATGGTGATGGGCTGGCTGGCTTTCTCGGTAACCAGCTTCATTTCCGAGCCTTCCTCCACATACTTGCCCACTACCGCCTGCTCAAACTGCGGCAGATAGCGGCTCACGGGGTCATTCAGCTCAAAATACCCTTCTTCGTACAGCATCATGATGCCGGCCGTAACGATGGGCTTGGTCATGGACTGTATGTAAAACAGGGTGTTGGGCTGCATGGGGATGCGCTGTTCTTTGTCCTGAAAACCAAAGGTTTTGTGCTGCACAATATGGCCGCGGCGGGCAATGAGGCTCACCGCACCGGCTATTTGTTGCGTTTCTATGGCTTTTTGCAGGAAGGCATCCATGCGCTCCAGGCGGGAAGCCGACATGCCCACTACTTCGGGAGTGAGGGCCTGGGGCAGTACCTGCGCCCGGCCGGGCAGTAGCAACAGTAGCAGCAGCAGACTGAGCAGGCTGCGGAAGGCATTTTTTTTCATGGAAAAGGCCGGGAAAGGAAAATGGGAAGAATGCGTTGGGTTGGTCATGGGAAATGTAGGCTTGACGTTGAGTAAAGTGGTTATGGGCAATAAAGCTAAGAGATTTTTGGCAATTGGGCAGTGAGGAGGGGAAAAAATAGTAAAATGGCTGTTTTCACTATGAGGGTTGGGGGATATTCATTTTCTTTGGGCATTGCAAACAATGAAACTCAAGCTGCTGCATCCAAACTGGCGCATGGTTCTGCTGGCAGGCCTGGCAGCCAGCGTGCTCCTTTCCGCGGGGCTGATGGTATATTACCGCCAGCTCATTTTTCTGGCCCTGCCCCTGGCCCTGCTGTTGCTGCTGCAGTTGGTGCACGACTACCGGCCGGTGTTTTTCCTCATGCTGGCCGCTCTGCCCTGGTCGGTGGGGGTGGAGCTGGGCGGCGGTACCAGCCTGGACCTGCCCGCCGAGCCGCTGATGCTGCTGTTTTTGTTTATCTTTATGCTGCGCCTGCTGGGGGGCAAGCAGCTGCGTTTGCACCAAAAAATTTACCCCTTTCACCTGCTCATTTTTTTGCTGTTGTTCTGGACGGCTTTTACCACCCTCATTTCGGCATATCCCCTGCGCTCGTTGAAGTTTTTGCTGGCCAAACTCTGGTACCTGGCCGCCTTTGTGTATATGGGCGAATACCTCATCCGGGACTTCCGGGACGTAAAGCGCCTGTTTTGGGCCTATTTTATTCCCCTCATGCTGGTGATTGTGTATGTGACACTGGCCCATGCACAGGAGGGATTCTCTTTTGAAAGCAGCAATGGCATTGTTCACCCACCCTTTCCCAACGGAGTGATTTATGGCGCCAGCCTGGCGCTTTTTCTGCCTTACGCCTGGTATGCCCGCAGCTGGTACAGCCCCAAAAGCCTGCAGTGGTATGTGTGCTGGCTGGGGGTGGTACTCATTCTGCTGGGCATTGCCCTGAGCTACAAGCGGGGGGCCTGGCTGGCTGCAGCCATGCTGCCGGTGATTTATCTGCTGCTGAAGCGCCGCTGGTTTGAAAAGACGGTGTATGCCGTGCTCATCCTGGCAGCCATAGCCCTGGGCTACCTGCTGCACGACAACACCTTTTACCGCTATGCCCCTGACTACGAACGCACCATCTGGCATGAGGGGGACATCAGGGGGCACCTGGAAGCCACCTTTTCGGGCACCGAAATATCTGGAATGGAGCGCTTTTACCGCTGGGTAGCGGCCAAAAACATGATTGCTGCCAAACCCCTGACAGGCTTTGGCCCCAGCACCTTCAACCAGGTGTACAAACAATACGCCGACGATGCCTTTCGCACCTACGTAAGCGACAACCCCGAGCAATCCACCACCCACAACTACTTTTTGATGACCCTTACCGAGCAGGGAATCGTGGGCGGGCTGTTGTTTGGGCTGCTGTGCCTCTACATGCTGATCAAGGCGGCGCGCCTCTACCACCGCTGTACCCAGCAGCAGTTGCGCATACTGGCGCTCACTTGCCTTTTAAGCCTGTGTACGGTAATTTTCCATTCCTTACTCAACGAAATGATAGAAGTGGACAAGGTGGGGCCCATGTTCTGGCTTACCTTGCTGCTCATTCACAAAACAGAAGTCTGGCATGAAAACAAAACCTGGGCGGGGCAAGCATGACTACCGCTTTTTTGAAGATGTATATGAAGTGGTCAAACTCATTCCTGCAGGCAGGGTGAGCACCTACGGGGCCATAGCCCGCTACCTGGGCGCTGCCCGCAGCGCCCGCATGGTGGGTTACGCCATGAACAAATGCATGGACCGGCCCGATGTGCCGGCCCACCGCGTGGTAAACCGCAACGGTATGCTCACGGGCAGGCACCACTTCTCCCCCGAATTTCCCATGGATGAACGCCTCAGAAGAGAAGGGGTGCAGGTAGTGGACGACCAGGTGCAGGAGTTTGAAAAACGCTTCTGGGATCCCCAGCGGGAGTTGCTCTGAAGCAACATCAGGCTGCTTTGCGCCGGGGTTTTCTGCTGCCGGCATGTAAGAATACGAGGCCGATTTTTCCCATTGAGGTTGTACATTCCATGATGTGAATCAATAGGGGCACTGTTTCGGGCCTGCCCAAGCTGGCCTGTCCTTGTACAGAGCCGGAATTGCTGGCCTGGCCCGTGCGAAAATGTACTGAGAGTCAGCCGGTTAATTCCGGTATTTATTTAATGATAAAAAAAAATACCGCAGCAGCATGCAACTTTGAGGGAAAAGCTTGTCTTTAGAGTGGTAAAAGGCCATACTTCAGGCTTAGGTGAACAACGATTTTCTGCTTAAAAATATTTAAGCGGCTTTTATTTTTATGGCGTTGCAAACTGTTCAGCTAAGTTAAAGAAGGTGGCCTTTTGTCGTAGCGGTTTTGGCATGAGGAACGGGATTTGTGCCAACCTCATAATCCGACACAAACTTTTACAGTATGTTCTTGAAAAGAAAATGCGTTCATCTGCTCTTTGTACTTCCCCTTGCTGCCATGCTGGCTTCCTGCGCAGGCAGCAAACCCACCTACAGCTACCTGCTCAATGACCGTCCTGCCCGGCAGGTGAAGCAAACTACCCCTGCCGAAGAAGCCCCCCTTCCGGGCGCCGTGGTGGTGGACAACCACCGCCCGGCAGAAAACGTGGTGCTCAACCGGCCGGCTGCCCCTGCCGCCACTTCGGGCCGCCCTTCGAAAAAGAGCAAACGTGCTGATGCCGCAGCCCTCACGGTAGTGAAGCAGGCCAAAACCTACATGGGCACTCCCTATAAGTACGGTGGCATGAACCGCCGGGGCATCGACTGCTCGGGCCTGGTGTGCCG
>RFHT01000605.1 GCA_003696835.1 Bacteroidota bacterium | reverse complement strand
TCCTTAGCCCCACGGGCTTAGCCCGGGGCTTCGCTCCCTTGCCATGCGGCTTTGAAGAACAACCCCCGGGCCCTTCATACAGGTCTGCATCAACTCCAAACATTCTCCTCCCTTCACAAGTTTAATTCACTAGGAATCCCGGCTGGAAAATGAGAAATTTGCAGCAGACAGAGCAACCGTTTATGGAAAAACCTTATTGTCTTTCACATTTTGGCTACCGGCGCATACCCACCCGCGAGGTGAGGGTAGGAGAGGTGGGCATAGGCGGCCAAAACCCCATTCGCATACAGTCCATGACCACCACGCCCACCATGGACACCCTGGCCACGGTGGAGCAGAGCATCCGCATGGTGGAGGCCGGCTGTGAGATCGTGCGCATCACTGCGCCCAGCAAAAAAGACGCTGCCAACCTGGCCCATATCAAGGCCGAACTGCGCCGCAGGGGTTACAAGGTCCCCCTTGTGGCAGATATCCACTTTACCCCCAACGCCGCCGAGGTGGCCGCACGCATCGTGGAGAAGGTGCGCATCAATCCCGGCAACTATGCCGACAGAAAGCGCTTTCAGAACATAGCCTACACCGACGCCTCCTACCAGGAAGAGCTGGAGCGCATATACGAGCGCTTTTCTCCCCTGGTGAAGATCTGCAAAACCGAGGGCACGGCCATGCGCATAGGTACCAACCACGGCTCCCTTTCCGACCGCATCATGAGCCGCTATGGCGATACGCCCCTGGGCATGGTGGAGTCGGCCATGGAGTTTGTGCGCATTTGTGAAGACCACGGCTTTTACGACCTCGTGATTTCCATGAAAGCCTCCAACCCCCAGGTGATGGTACAGGCCTACCGCCTGCTGGTGCAGCAGATGCTGGCACGCGGGCAGGTGTATCCCCTGCACCTGGGGGTTACCGAGGCCGGTGAAGGCGAGGACGGCGGCATCAAGTCGGCCCTGGGCATTGCCAGCCTGCTGCTGGACGGCATAGGCGACACCGTACGCGTTTCCCTCACCGAGGAGCCCGAATACGAGATACCCGTGGCCCGCTTCCTCGTCAACCATTTCGAGCAGCAGGCTGCCGGGCAGCCACCTGTGCCCGGTCCCAAGCTGCCGCCGCTGGCCATGGACCCCTTCAGCTTTCACCGCCGCCGCTCCGCCGCCCGCCTCAACCTTGGCGGCGGACAGGTGCCCAGGGTGGTGGCCGACCTCAGGGAGCGCTCAGCGCGCGCCGCCGACCTGGCAGCCATTGGCTACGACTACAACCCGGCTCTGGACAAGTACCATTTTGCCGATGTAGCCGCCGACTATGTGTGGCTGGGAGATGAACTGCCGGTATATGAATTGCCCGGTGCGCTGAACGCCGTCTATAACCAGCAGTTTTGGCAGTTGCTGCAGCAGCCGGAGCGCAATTACCCGCTGTTTGAAAGCCCGCAGGACTTTCTGCAGGCGGAGCAGCACCACAGCCAGCTCAATTTTGTGGGGCTGGACACTGAAACCCTGGATACAGTGCTCAAGCAAAAGCAGCACTTTGATGCCTGCTGCTTCGTGCTGCGTGCCCGGCAGGCCCTGCCCGCCTACGAGTGGCGTTACCTGGCCTACCACCTGCAGGCTGCCGGTATGGATCAACCCCTCCTGCTGTACATGCCCCACGAGCAGGCCTTCCCCTACTACGAAGACACTCAGCTGCCTGCCCACCTGCAGATCAGCCAGGAGGCCAAAACCCAGCTGAGCATGGCGGCACAGGCTGCCACCATGCTGGTAGATGGCCTGGCCGACGGCCTGTGGCTGGAGCAGGCCGGGGCCTGCAGCCTGCGGGCGGCCTTTGGCATGCTGCAGCTTTCGCGCCTGCGCATTACCAAGACGGAGTACATCTCCTGTCCATCCTGCGGGCGTACCCTTTTTGACCTGCAGGAAACCACCGCCCGCATTCGCAAGCGTACCGAGCACCTCAAAGGTGTCAAAATTGGCATCATGGGCTGTATCGTAAACGGCCCCGGAGAAATGGCTGATGCCGACTACGGCTATGTGGGCGTAGGCCCCGACAAAATTGCCCTCTACCGCGGCCAGCAGGTGGTGGAAAGGGGGGTGCGCACTGCCGAAGCCGTGGACAAACTCATCGACCTCATCAAAGCCGACGGCAAATGGGTGGAGACCGTACACCATGAGCCATGAGGCTGGTTGCCTGGCCACCTGGTTGGTGATAAGCGGTTTTGCTGCCAGATTAAGCTCAACTGATTGTTGCAGGGACAGCAGTCCAGGGGATTGGGGATACTCATCACAACAAACCACGGGATTCTTTTTGTCTCTATCTTCTGCAAAGCACTGGTTTCGTTTTTTTCTTGCTAATTATTGCCTAGTTTTGAGCAAGCGAAACAGCAAAGGAGGGTAAAAGCAGGTGTACACCCTTGTTCGCCACATTTTAATGCCCTCCACAAGCCGTTTCCCCCAATCGCATGAATCTTTCTGCTCAAATAGCCCGGAGGTATTTATTTGCCAAAAAATCCAGCAATGCCATCAACGTCATTATCTGGATTTCCATAGGGGGTATAGCCGTGTGTACGGCTGCCCTCATCATTGTGCTTTCGGTTTTCAATGGCCTTTCGGGATTTATAGAAGACTTGTTTTCGGCTTTTGATCCCGACATCAAAGTAGTGGCTGCCAAAGGCAAGTGGATGCCTGACGACCCGGAGGTATATGCTACCATTCTGGCTCATCCGGAGGTGCTGGCTGTTACCCGTACCATTGAGGGTAAGGTGGGCCTGCGCTATGTGGAGAACAACGCCATCGGCATACTCAAAGGCGTGGAGGAAGATTTCACCGAAGTGAGCCCGCTGGACTCCCTGGCCTACCTCTATGAGGGCGAGTTTAATCTGGGCAAGCGCAACGGCGTTCACCAGGTGATCATGGGCGCCATTATCGGTAGCCGGCTGATAGCCGACCGCTATGACGAAAACCGGCCGGTGGAGCTCATGTACATTCCCCAGGGCAGCAACGTATCGCTGAGCAACCTGGCAGCCCTCATGCGGCAGGCGCCGGTGTTTCCGGCGGGCTATTTTGCCGTACAAAAGGAGTACGACGAGCGTTACGTCATCGCCGACTTCGAGTTTGTGCGCGATTTTCTGGGGGCCAGAGACCAGGTGTCGGCCTATGAAATACGCCTGCGCGACATTGACCTGGTGGAGGAGGTAAAAGCTGAGCTGCAGGCCCAGCTGGGCCCGGATGTGAAGGTGCTGAGCTGGTACGAGCAGCACAGCTCGCTCTACCGGGTGATGAAAAACGAGAAATTTGTCAGCTACCTCATCGTCACCCTCATGCTGGCCCTGGTAGCCGTCAACATCGTGGGCAGCCTCTCCATGATCGTGCTGGAAAAAAAGCGCGACATTGCCGTGCTCAAGTCCATGGGGGCCACCAGTGGCCTGGTTCACCGGGTATTTCTCACCGAAGGCCTGCTGGTGGGCGGCCTGGGTGTGGGCATCGGCATGGTGGTTGCCTATATTTTCGGGCTGCTTCAGCAGCATTTTGGTCTCATCAAGTTGCAGGGAGGCGCCAGCTTCAAAGTACAGGCCTTCCCCATCTCCATGCAGTTGGGCGATTTTCTGCTGGTCTTTGTCACCGTGCTGGCCCTGGCTGTGCTGGCTTCGTTGCACCCCTCCCGCAAAGCCTCTCAGGTGGAGGTGGTGGAGGGACTCAGAAGGTGAGGGGTTGGCAGGCTTTGTGGATGAGCCACTGAAATCACTCAGATTGATTGGATCAGGTACCTTTATGCACGCTTCCTGCTCCTGGAGAGCAGTTGGGAGGGGCAGAGGGGTAAGATCCCTCCTGGGAGGGGTACCAAAACTTGCCCTCACTTGGGGCTTTTAGTACGAAAACGGGCATTCATTTCCTGAAAATGAGCCATACCTGTGCCGTTTTTGTGGCCTTTTGCCATTTTTTCACCCCTTTTCTGGTGTTTGCAGCATGCAGCCCTTACATCAAATTCGCAGGTATTTTCCTTTCATTTCGGAAGCAGGATTTGGGCTTGGGAGGTAGTACCAGGGCGCCTATCTTTGTCAGGTAGCATTGAGAAAAGCAAATA
>RFHT01000604.1 GCA_003696835.1 Bacteroidota bacterium | reverse complement strand
TCACGGATCTGCTTATTTTTTTAAGTGTTGACTCACGGCTCTGTTTACTTTTTTAAGGCGTTCGCGAGGGCTTCGCCGTTCGCGATCCTTATCAGGATTGTTCACGGGTTGTCTATTATTTATGGCGTTCACGAGCCCTTCGGGGTTATCCCACTACGCCGCTCGCTCGGGGCCTAAGGAGGGGAGTTGAAGGTTCGCAGGCGGCTGCGCCGCCTGCCCCGGAGAACTCTCCTCCTTTTCAAGGTGGTTAATACATTTCATTGAAAATGAGCAACTTACAACAATTGTTTTTTTCACCCTGAGGGTACTGAATAGTTACAATGTGCGAAAACAATCGTTAGACCAGGCAGATTATGCCCGTTCAGGCTCATTGAATTGTATGTTGAAATTTATGCAGCATCACTGCGCCTATGCAGGTGACATAGCGCAGAACACAGACCAATGGAGTAGCCGGAAAAACAACCGGCTAAATTCAAGGTGAGGGTTATGAATAAAAAAAGGTGAGACTCTATTAAACAAAGAAAAGCAAAAGGTAGAGGAGTTACAATACCCACTTCTGGGTATTTTGGGGGTTAAATTTCCAAAAAATGGCACATTCAGGGGTACTTCACCGGGAAAAAACAAAAAGAGGCAGCCTGCAGCCGCCTCCTGATACATAAAGAGCTCACCTTGTTAACTTACACACTAAAGGGTAATTAGCTATGTCGTTGTGCTTTTGTCTCAATTAAATCTGCAAAAAATGACGTTTGCTACAAAAGCATGCCATTCCTTGCTATAACAAAGGTAGGGCATGAAGGCGGCAGGGAAAAAAACAAAAAATAGCCATTGTGAGGAATATATGCATGCATAGAAAAAAACCAGCTCCCCGCTATATATTTCGGGGAGCCGGGATAATGAATTGCTTTGAATGTTTTTTGAATAAAAACCAAGTATAACTACCTGACTATGAGAAATTTATGTAATTGTCTGTAAAGGCCTTCACCCACTGCTTCACAGGTGTATAGGCCAGCGGGCAGGGCAGGTAGTTTTAATTTCAACACATTTTTGCCATTTGTGAGCATGTATTTGTGTGCAAATACGGTTTCGCCAAGCGTATTTTTAACAAAAATTTCCGTTTTTGATGAAAAAGGGGCATTTATTTCCAGGTTTAGCAGGTCGGTAGTGGGATTGGGATACACGTTTGTGAGGGTGAAGGCCGGCTTATTTGGGGGAAGGAGGAGGCGAATACTGCGACTTTGCTGCGCCAACGGCGGGCTTACAGGCAGTACTGTACCATCAGCTTTGAGTAAAACGGCATCTTTTATTCGGAGGCTCAGGGAGGCCTTGCCCTCCAGCACGCTGTAGGTATCAATGTCGTGTATATCCACGGTAATCCATCCCTGGCCCACCACGCCTTCGCCAGACTGGCTGAGCTGATCGGTGCGCACAAAGGCGCCCTGGCTGCAAGCGGTGATGCCTGTGAGCGGGGGTGTCAGGGAGAGCGAGCCCAGTTCAGTTGGTGTGCCCAGCCAGGACTGCTCCGTGCCAAACTGGAAGCCCTGCTGCAGGGGCAGGTCGTACTCAATGCTGAAAGCAACGCCCACTACCTCTGTAAGCGGGGCACCACCAGTGTTGAGGGCAATGTCCACCATGAGCTTATTGCCCAGCAGCAGAGAATCCTGGCGGGGGATGAGGCTCAGGGAGAAAGCGCCCTGCTGCTGGCCGGCGTAGATGCCACAATCGGGGCTGAGGTTTTGGCGGATGACATCGGCATCCTGCAGGTCCACCACCCCGTCGCCATTGCAGTCGGCGTGTTTGTAGTTGACCCTGATGCCCCATTCATTAAGGGGGAAGCTTTGCTGCCAGTTGGCAGGGGCGGGTTGTGCTTCGAAGGCCGTAGCCGCCGGACTTCTGGGCGGGCCGCTGGCGCCGTTGGCCAGCCCCAGGAAGAGGAAGTCCAGGCCGTTTACCCGTCCGTCCAGGTTCACATCTCCCGGCCACACGCAGTCGCCCTGCAAGTCCACCTGTAAGCTGCGGCTGAGTTGCTGGCCGCAGCCGTCGGTGAGGGTGAGCTGGTACTGCCCCGGCTGGCTGACCACCACTTCGGGTGCAGTGGAAAGGGTACTGCCGTCGGGTCCTTGCCAGAGATAGCCGGCTGCTTCCACGCCTGCTGACAAGCGTGCGGTACTTTTGCAGATGTTCACATCTGCCAGTTGGGGTTCTTCCAGGGTATATACCTGTATGTATTTGCTCACCTGACTATGGCAGTTGCCCTTACTGGCGTACAGGGTCACTTCATACTGCCCATTTGCCGGGAAGGCGTAGTTGAGTACCCGCTGCGTGGACACTTGCTGGCCGTTAATGTGCCAGCTGTATTGGGTTGCCTGTTTGGATTGGTTGATAAACATCACCTCCTCACCAATACAGGTCGTATAGGAGGAGCGGGGTTTAAATCTAGCCTGGGTTTTGCATGCGGGGCCGGGCGTCTGCTGGCCGCTGGTGGCCAGGGCCTGTGCCAGGTTGAGGCGACCGCTGGAGGTGGTTTTGCCAATGAGTGCCCCGGGCTGGTCGGTGGTATTGAGCAACTGGGCCACGACTTCTGCGGCCGGCATGTTGGGATCAAGCGAAAGCAGCAGGGCCACAGCTCCGCTCACAAAAGGGGCCGCCATGGAGGTACCACTGGAGGTGCCATAGCTGCCGTTTGGCAGGGTGCTGTAAATGTTGACCCCCGGGGCGGCCAGGTCCACGGTATTGGGGCCATAGTTGGAAAAGGGGGCCAGTTGGTCGTCTTCCGTGGAGGCGGCCACAGCCACGATGTGGTCAGAGTTCAGGCTGGCAGGGTAGAGGGGATACTGGTCATTGTTGAGCTGGTTGTTGCCAGCTGCGGCAACCAGGATGTGGTCGGCGGCTTCCAGGCGCTGGAGGGCTTCTTCCAGGGCCTGGCTGTGGGCGTAGCCGCCCCAGCTGTTGTTACTCACGCGTGCGCCCATGCTGCGGGCATAGTCCAGTGCGGCAATGGCATCGGAGAGGTAGCCGCGGCTGTTTTGGTCGAGAAACTTCAGGGGCATGAGTTTGCTGTGCCAGCTCACACCGCTAATGCCCAGGGCGTTGTTTCCCCTGGCGGCAATGATGCCGCCCACATGGGTGCCGTGCCCGTGTGGGGTATCGTCGTAGGGGTTGTTGTCGTGGTTGGCAAAATCCCAGCCGATGAGGTCGTCGGGGTAGCCATTGCCATCGTCATCCTGGCCGTTGAGGTCGTCGGGGTCAAACTGCCAGCGACCGTTAACAAAGACCAGCACGCCGTCGCCGTCGAGGTCTTCGCCGGCATTCTGCCAGATATTTTCGGCCAGGTCGGGATGGGTCCAATCAATGCCGGCATCAATCACGGCTACGGTCACAGCCGCAGAGCCGGGGGTAATCTCCCAGGCTTCCGCTGCATGAATATCGGCTCCGGGCAAGGTGGGGTTGGCAAGGCCCCATTGCTGTGCCAGCTCCGGGTCGTTGGGCAGAGCCGTAGCTGTGTAGATGGGGTCGGGCTCGGCCCAAGCCACTTCGGGAAGGGCGTTGAGCTCCTCCAACTGTGCCCTGCCAGCGGGCAGGCTCCAAAGCTGAAACTGGCCCTGTGGTACTGAACGTATCAGCCGGGCGCCAATACGGCTTTGAATTGCTGCTTTTTGACTAAAAGGCGTGTGTGCTTTAAATTTCACTATCCATCGCTGGCCATCGTTCAGGGACTGGGCTTGCAGCCTATGACCCAAACCGAACAGCATCACACATAAACAGGTGATGAGGAAAGGGGAAGCAATACAAAAAGGAAAGGGCGTGAAGAACGTGCGATTTTGATTCAGTGTTCTGTTACATCTCATGTTTTCGATACCTCATAGAGCTAATTCTGGTAAAATATTAGGCAATCCTCAACTGTGCTTCCTAACAAATATATATATAATTAACTAAATTTGTAAGGATACTCGTAGGAATTATGAGCGTTTGGTCATATTTAGCGGCTTAGTAGATGAGCAAATTGTCCTTTGGAGATCTGCCTTTCCGGACTTTTTGTCCTGATGCCACAAAGTAAAAAGAGGATCTTTGTTGCTATGCACAACAGCAAACTCATCCAGATAATGAGGACATTGAGTGCTGCCGAACTGGCGCGCTTCGACAAATATGTGCATTCACCGTTTTTTACTGTTCATGATGACACCATTCGCCTCTTTGAAGAGGTCTATGCTACCTATCCTGCTTTTGAGCCTGAGGCCCTGGATGCAGAGCGGGTATATGCGCGCATTTATCCGGGGGCTGCCTATAATGATGGGCGCATGCGCACCCTGCGCAAATACCTGCTGAAACTATTGCTGGGGTTTCTGGGGCAAGTGGAATTGGAAAAGAACAGCCTGGAACTGGACCGCTACCAGGTACAGGCGCTGTACAAACGGGGCCTGGACAAATATTTCCTCAAACAGATGGAAGATGCCGAACGCAAGCTGGAGGAGTTTCCCCACCTAAATGCCGACTACTTCAAATACCGCTTCCAACTGGCCCAGCTGAGGATAGAACACCAGGTGACCCGTGAAAGCAGGTGGGCTCCGCGCGAACGCACAGAAGCCCTGCAGGCCCTGGACCATTATTACCTGGCCGAAAAGCTCAACTACGCCAGCGCCCTCATCATGAACCGGGCTGTATTTGAAGACGGAAATACCCTGCCTCCTTTGCTGAAAGAGGTGCTGCAATATTGTGAGCAGGAACTGCCAGAGCTCCCGCTGGTGGTGCAAGCCTATTTTCACCTCATACAGGTCATGGTTTCACCCCAGCATGTACAGCACTACAGGGCGTTGCGAAAGCTGCTGGGCCTGCCCCATCATGGCTTTGAACCCCACGACCTGCTCAACATATACAGCTTCCTCATCAATTACTGCAACCAGCAGTACCGCAAAGGAGCGGAGCAGTTTCTAACCGAAATGTTTGAGCTGTACAGGGAAATCTTGCCCGTAGGCCTGCTGTTTGACAACAACATGACCGCCTCTCACCACTACAAAAACATCACCACCCTGGGCCTGAGGTTGGGCGAATACGAATGGACGGAGGAGTTTATTGAAACTTATAAAAACCACATAGCTACCGAGTACCGCCAGGGGGTGTACAATTACAACAAGGCCCACCTGCTGGCCTACCGCCGGGATTTCAGCGGCGCCCTGAAGCACCTCCGGCAGGTCAACTTCATCGACCCCTTTTACCGCATCAGCTACAATTTGCTGTTGTTGAAGATTTATTACGAATGTGAAGAAGTGGAGCCTTTTTATGCCCTGTGCACCAGCTTTCAGACCTTTATGCGCCGTAAAAAGAAGCTTTCGGCTTCCGAGCGGGAGATTTACCTCAACTTTATCAAATTTGCCAAGGCCCTGTTTCAGATCAAAACCGGGGAGCATCATCAAGCTGCCCGGGTGCGCAAAAGGCTGGAGGCCTGCCACAAGCTCATTGAGCAAAAGTGGCTGATGGAAAAGCTCGAAGAACTGGAAGGGAAGAGGGGGAATGCTTCCCTGCCTGAAGGCCCTGCCTAGCCTACACCCAGTTGGTAGGCGCGTTCATTTTTTCCTTCATAGTAATTCAAGAAAGCCTGGTTGACTACGCGGAAGCCCCCATCGGTGGGGTAGTTGCCGGAGAAATACCAGTCGCCGGGGTGGTTGGGAATGGCGATTCGGAGGTTTTCCAGCGGCTGAAATACGATGTCCAGCTCAGCGGAGAAATCATCAGGGCGTACGAGGGCCGTAATTTTCTCCGAAATTTCATCCTCGGTAAAGGGGGCATAAATGCGTTTGACCACATTTTTTTCGTGCATGGTGTTGGCATCCTGCCGGTCTTTGATTTCGTGGTACACCTCCTCAATGAGGGCTTGCATGCCGCGCTCTTTGAGCAGGGCAATGGCTGCCTGAAAGGCCACCAGCTTATCGATGCGGGACATGTCTATGCCGTAGCAATCGGGGTAGCGAATTTGAGGTGCCGAAGAGACGATGATGATCTTTTTGGGTTTGAGGCGCACCAACATGTGCAGAATGCTTTTGCGCAGGGTGGTGCCCCGCACGATGGAGTCGTCTATGCACACCAGGGTGTCCTTGCCAGTATTGACGATGCCGCGCGTAATGTCATAGACGTGTGCCACGAGGTCGTCCCGGGAGGTGTCATCGGCAATAAAGGTACGCATTTTGACATCCTTGAGGATGACCTTTTCGGCCCGGGCCCGCTTGTTGATGATGGTGCGCAGTTGTTCTTCAGTGGCTTGTTCGCCCAGGGCCATGATTTGCCGGATTTTGTCCTCATTCATGCGTTCCTCGACGGCCTGCACCATGCCCCAGAAAGAGCTTTCGGCCGTGTTGGGGACAAATCCCCAGATGGTGTTGTCGTAGTCGTAGTTGATGCGCTCCAGCACTTTGGGGGCTACGCACCTACCGAGCTCTTTGCGCTCCTGGTAAATTTTGATGTCGTTTCCTCTGGAAAAATAGATCCGCTCAAAGGAGCAGCTCGCCCGCTGGCCCCGGTTTCTGCTGAAGGCTTTGGAGGAGATTTTTTTGCTTTCACCTTTGATGCAAATAGCATGGCCGGCTTCCAGGGCCAGTATGTCGTCGGGGTGCAGGTCAAAGACCGTACACACGGCAGAGCGCTCAGAGGCCGCCACAAAGTATTCGTCATTGTAGTAGTAGTAGCAGGGACGAATGCCGTTGGGGTCTCTCATGATAAAGGCATCACCGTTGCCGATAATGCCTCCTATCACATAGCCGCCGTCCCAGGCCTTGGCCACATGCTTGATAATTTTGTGGATATTGAGGTCGGTCGAGGCAAGCTGGTAGGCTTCGCCCCGGGTATAGCCTTCTTTTTCGTATTTGGAGAGCAATTTGTCGTTTTCTACATCCAGAAAATAGGCAAAGCGTTCCAGCACCGTTTCGGTATCGGTTTGGTGGCGGGGGTGCTGGCCCAGCTCTACGAGCTTGCGAAAGAGGTCGTCAACATTGGTGAGGTTGAAGTTTCCCGCCAGCATGAGGCAGCGGGTTTTGTAATTGCTGGTACGGATAACGGGGTGGCAGGTATTCACATCATAACTACCGTGGGTGCCATAGCGCAGGTGCCCCATAAGCACCTCGCCGGCAAAGGGGTAATGCTGCTTGAGGTACTTGGCATTGTGCTGCTTTTCAGGTGCCTGCTGCCTGAGCTCGGCCAGTTGTTTGTCCAGCTCCTTGAAGATATTGGTCCAGGGCGAAGGCTCATTGTTGCGCAGGCGCGCATGGAAAGGGTAGCCCGGCCTGACGTTGAGCTTCATACAGGCAATTCCCGCTCCGTCCTGCCCGCGGTTTCGCTGTTTTTCCATGAGCAGGTAGAGCTTGTTGAGCCCCCAGAGGGCGGATCCGTATTTTTCCTTGTAATAGTCCAGCGGCTTCAGCAGGCGTATCATGCCGATGCCACATTCATGTTTGATGAGGTCGCTCACTTTGATAGGGGATTAAGATGAACATCACAGTAGTATAACGCAATGATAATACAAAACAAGTGAAAATTAGGCGGGAATCATGAGGATTTATCCAAAAAAAAATCTCAGAAATAGCTATTTTTGGCCATGAAAGAGATCGTGATCAAGGACAAACGATTTAACTTATACATTTCTCCCAAACAGATCCGGCAGCGTTTGGATGATTTGAGCCATGAGCTGAACAAGGCCTACCACAGCAAAAACCCCGTTTTGCTCATCGTGCTCAATGGGGCTTTTATATTTGCTGCCGACCTCATACGTGCCCTGGAGGTGGATCCCCAAACGCAGTTTATCCGCATTTCCAGCTATGAGGACGAGATGCAAAGCAGTGGGAAGGTTCGGCAGGTGTTTGGGCAGGATATGCCGCTGACAGGCAGGCATGTGCTCATTGTGGAAGATATAGTAGATACGGGTCACACTGCCCGCTACCTCAGGGAGCTGCTGCAGGAGCAGCACCCGGCCTCTGTGGCCATGGTGAGCCTGTTGTTTAAGCCCGAAGCCTTTGAAGGAGGAACGCCGCCTGAGTATGTGGGCTTTGAAATTCCTCCCGATTTTGTGGTGGGCTATGGCCTGGATTACGCCCAGCTGGGCCGTGAGCTGCAGGGGATATACCGCCTGGCCGAGGGAGGCTGAGTTTTTGTATGCTAACTGGAAGGTATGAGCAAGCCCTACCTGCTTTTCGCTTTGCTATTCTCATGGGGAGGACTGCTGCCACCGGCTGGGGCACAGCCCAGCCAGGAGCCTTTTGTGCAGTATCCCCTCAAAGTGATTGACATCATCAATGCCCGGCACGAACCTCCACCGGAAGTGATGGGGTCGCCCTATTTGGACAAGCATTTTGCTTCGGGCGAGGTGTTTTACACCACCAGAAATACCCTGGATGAGGATTTCTATTTCAAAAAAAATCACTACGACAGCATCCCGCTCCGCTACAACATCTTTACCGATGAAATGGAGTTTTACCGCTACGAGGAGATCCTGAGCCTGCTGCCCATGCCCATGATCGAAAAGGTGGTCATTGGCCGGGACACTTTTTTGTACCGGCCACACAGGCCGGACTGTGAGGCATGCGGGGGGTATTTTTTGTTGTTGGAAAACGGCAGGGCCAGGCTGGTGGCCAAGTTGAAGGTAGAGTATGTGGAGGCCAAAGCGGCGCGGGCCCTGCAGGACCCCGTACCGGCCCACTACGTGCGCAGGCGCGACCTCTACTACTTGATCTCCCCCCAAGGAGAGCTCCACCCCATTACTTCGGTAAAAAATCTGCTTCCCCTGCTGCAGCCTTATGAAACAGAATTGGCTGCCTTTGCCAAAAAACACAAGGTGTCGGCCAGAAAAGCCCACAAACTGCGCCTGCTCATCCGGGCGTATAATGCCATGCTGGGGAGCTAAGGAGCGCTGTTGTCTCCATTGAAACCCGGCAAACAAAGCCTTATCTGAAATACTTCATTGTTCACCTTCAACCCCTTTTGCCATGTATGTATCCTACCGCTATGTTTGTTTGCTGGCCTTGCTGCCAGCTGCATTTGCCTGCCAGTCGCCCCCTGCAACCTCTTCTGACACGGATCAGCAGCAGCTTGTTCCCAAAGTGGAATACACCCTTACAGGCGAACAAACGCACAACAAGTTCAGCAAAAACATCCCGCCGGTGTTGCGGGTGCCTTCCGGCGCAGTAATAGAAGCCCTTACTCAAGATGCTTCCCACGGGCAGTTTGATATGAACTCCACGGCGGCGGACCTGGACAGCTTCGACTTCAGCCCCGTGCATCCGCTCACGGGCCCGGTGTATGTGGAGGGCGCCATGCCGGGGGATGTGCTGAAAGTAACTCTACACAAAATTGAACTGGGCGACTATGGATGGAATGCCATCCTGCCAGGCTTTGGCTTTTTGGCTGATACCCTGGACTTCAAATACCTCAAAATGTACGAGTTGGGTGCGGACAAAGAATGGGTCGCCTTCAATGACAAAATACGGATTCCCCTCAAACCCTTTGCAGGGGTGATGGGCGTGGCTCCCGATACGGAAGAGCTGCTTTCTACCATTCCTCCACGTGCCAATGGTGGTAACATGGACGACCCCAACCTAACGGAGGGGACCACGGTGTATTTCCCCGTGTTTGTGGAGGGCGCACTGTTTTCCATAGGCGACGCCCATGCCGCCCAGGGCCTGGGCGAGGTATGTGGCACAGCCATAGAGGCGCCCATGCGTTTTGTGTATCAGCTGGAAGTGGTAAAAGGCCGCAGCATAGCCGAGCCGCAATACGAAACCGCTGATTACTACGCCACCACGGGTTTTGGCACCACCATTGATGAGGCTGCAAAAAAAGCTGTGCTGTACATGCTGCAGTACCTGGAAGAGCAGCATGGCCTGAGCACGGAGGAAGCCTATGCCCTGTGCTCCCTGGCAGGCGATCTGAAGATCGCCGAGGT
>RFHT01000603.1 GCA_003696835.1 Bacteroidota bacterium | reverse complement strand
CGCAAGGCCTAAGGAGGGGAGTTGAAGGTTCGCAGGCGGCTGCGCCGCCTGCCCCGGAGAACTCTCCTCCTTTTCAAGGAGGAGTTGGAGGTGGTTAGTGTAAGTCATTGGAAATGAACAACTTGCGATAATTTTTTTTCACCCTGAGGGTGCTGAATAGGTACGAAATTCGTATCAAAGATAAACGATTGATAATCACGGCTTAATATCCCGAACTCACCTTAAAAAAGTAAACAGAGCCGTGAGTCAACGAGGGGCGGGGTGGTTGACAAAAACGAGTTTAACAAAAAAACCTATACGTGCTGTATGTCAAAACCAAGGAAACGCTTCGACAAGAATTTTAAGTTACGCACCGTAGCAAGGAGCTACGAATGCAAAAACATGAAAGATTTGGCTCAAGAATTGGGCATTCGAGTCGAACTCATTTATCGTTGGCGCTCGGAATTGAGCAGTCACAAAGAAAAGAGTTTTCCCGGAGAAGGCAAGGTAGCCTTGAGCCCAGAAGAGGCTCGGATAGCTCTACTTGAAAAACAACTCCGGCAGAAGGAGCAAGAAATTGAGATCTTAAAAAAGGCCATTGGCAACTACTCACAGTCGCAATAGCCTGCGGCTGAGGGTTTGGCCCTGTGTCTGCAGCAGGCACAGGTACAGCCCCCGCGGCAGGGGAGGGCCTGCCCGGCTGTCCACCACTACCTGGTATAGCCCGGCCGGGTGGTAGCCTCCGGCCAGCAGCCGCAGTTGCTGGCCAGCGTGGTTGAGCAGCCAAAGTTGTACATCGCCCCCCACAGGCAGGAAGTACGAAATACGCGTAGTGGAGCTAAAGGGGTTGGGAGTGGGAGGGAATAAATGCAACTCCCCTGCAAAAGGCGGAGCCGCTTCCAGACTCACCATTCCCGCCGGCTGAATGTACAGCTTCAGGCTGAGGGTAGTATCGTCCAGGGTGATGCCTTCAAGGTGTATGAGCAGCAGCAGTTCGCCTGCTTCGGCGCTGTCGGCTATGCGAAATTGAAACTGGTAGCGCAGGCTCAGCCCCCGTGGCCAGGCCAGCCGGCCCGAGTCAATGATGGGAAAAGCGATGTCGGTATTGAGCAGTTCCACCCGCGAATCGGCACTTTCGAGCCGGGTTTTCAGCCCAATGGCGGGAAAATCGCCCAGGTTTGCCAGGCACAGAGGAAGGCCAATGGTTTCTCCCGGCTGGAGCAGGCCATCGCCATTGCCAGCGCTTTGGTCAAAGGCAAAGTTGTCGCGGTCGTCGTCTATGCGGAAGGTATGTACCTCAAAAGGCCCGGCCCGGCCACCCCGTACGGCCAGCAGCAGGGAATCGTGGAATACCTGCCCGTCGCCAGTGCGTATTTCCAGCAAAAAGCGGATGGAGTCGCTGGGCGCCAGCGGGCCTATGGAGAGCAAAAATCCCCCTCTTTGGGAGTATGGATTTATGGGTTCTTTGAGTTGGCCAGGTAGCAGACTGCCGTAGGGCTCGGTGGTGTGAAGGATGGCCACCTCCTGGCTGGCCGTGTACAGGGTGGCGCTCACTTCGGGGGCCACCTCCGCACCGGCATTGACCAAAAAAATTTTCCAGCGAATCACTTCCCCGGCTTCTGCCTGCCCGTTTCCGTTGCCCAGGCTCATATCCTGTGCAAACTGTTTGTCATCATCGTCTATCACGGCAGCCGCAATGCATATTGGTCCCGCCTGGCCAAAGGCAGCCTGTAGGGCGGCCAGGCCCCAGCACATCAGCAGGTATCTCAGGCAGGTGTTCACTTTCAGGATGTTTTGCCTTTACCTCTTTGTCCAATATAGCAATTTGTTCATTGTCAAACCTCATCTGCCTGTAAGATGATGGAAGGCCGATGATGAATTGGGAGCAAGTACAACAAGCTGAAGGCAGGCTATGAACCTCCCTTAGACATTGTTCCAACCAGGCCTTCATGCTCTGCTTGGTGCCCTCAAGTGTTCCAGGTGGCGAAAAAAAGCAGATAGCTGGCTACTTGCCACTCATTTTCTTCACGATCCAGCCATTGGCTGCGATGAGGATAGCCAACACCACGGCAAACTGAAAGAGGAAAGTGCCCGCATTGTAGATGTTGTCCGGGTCGATAGGTTTCCACCAGCCGGTGGGGTCGCTTACGATGGACTGGTAAATAAACCAGCCAATGAGAAAAATCATTTGCAGGGGGGCCAGTACGCGTATGATGAGGTCCCACCAGGGCCCGATTTTGATGTTGGAGTCGGGGTGGTTGAGCTGTTCCTGGCGGAATTTTTTGATGCCGTAGGGCACAATGGAGAGGGTAAAGAAAAGACCCGAAACCATGAGGCCTACACCCCACACCCAATCCTGGTTGTTGAGCACATCCATCCACAAGGCCGAAGGGGCCCCCATCACAAAGGCCAGTATGCCAATGAGGTTGATGGCCCGGGTGCGGCGCATGCCGGCATCTTCCAGGGTACGGGCGGCCACCTCTACCATGGCAATGAGGCTGGAGAAGGCGGCAAAGGCAAGCCCAATGAAAAAGAGGATCATAAAAAACTGCCCGAATCCCATTTGTTTAAACAGCTGGGGCATCCAGATAAAGGTGATGCCGGTATTGCCCTCGGAGAAAATGGTTTCATTCAGCAGTTGGGGAGAGTAGGTGGCGCCTTCGGCCACTTTTTGCTCCAGGCTTCCCAGGCCCCTGAGCACGGAGGGGTCCTGTTGGGCAGTGGTGATGAGCTGGGGCACAATGGAAAAAACCGTGCAGAAAATCATGATGCCCGCCAGCAGGGAGATGAGGTTGTTGCCAATGGGGAGAATAAAGGCATTAAGGGCGGTATCCTCCCGTTCGCGCAAATACACCGCATAGCAGAGCACCAGCCCCCAGCCGGCGCCGGTGTCCCAGGCATTTTGTATGAGGGCTTCTATCCATAGTTGGGCATTGGTAAGGGCATGCCAGTCAACCGAGAACATGTACGAAAGGCCTTCGGCTGCGCCGGGCAAAAAGAGGGCCCGCACCGTGAGAATGAGGATAATGCCGATGAGGGAGGGCATGAGCACTTTGGTCACCTTCTCTATGCCGCTCACCCCTCTGGCTACCACCAGCACGGCCAGCCCAATCATGATGGCATGCATGAGCAGGGGCCAGAGAGAGGTGGTAAAGGAGGTCCAGAAGGCGCCGGGAGCAGCTTCGGGAATTTCGCCCAGTATGGAGGCCAGGCTGTAGCGGAAGGTCCAGCCCGCCACCACCGAATAGTAAAACATGATGGCGGAGGTGACAAAGACCACAAAGGCGCCCATCCAGGCCCAGCGGGGGCCCAGCATGCTCATGAAGGTACGCACCGGGCCAGAACGCGTTTTGCGGCCCAGGCCAAACTCCAGCAGGATGATGGGAATGGACCAGAGAAAGAGAAACACGATCCAGGCGATGAGGAATTCGCCGCCGCCATTTTTGGCGGCTATGCGCGGGAAGCGCCAAATGTTACCGGTGCCTACGGCCATGCCCAACATGGCCAGCATCATGGTCCAACGCGAACTGAATACAGGGGTTTTGAGCTTGCTCATGAGCGGTTGTAGCTTTGGAGATGCAGGAAAGGTACAATTTTTTTGGGATGGGATGCAAAAAAGCAGCTGATAAATGCCTGGGGGCTTTTATTTTGTCCCAGGAATTAAATTATCGGAAAAAATGCGGTAAATTATGCAGCATTCCAAACCCTAAACTACTTATGCGATGAAATACCCCTATGCCCTTCTGTTGATGGTACTGCTTTGGAGTTGCCAGCGCGGGCCGGTCTATGAATTTGAATGGCCTGCTGAGGCCTCCTATACCTTGCCTGCCACGGTAGCGCTGCCGCAAGGCTGGGAGCAATATGCCCATTTTGAGCTGGTAGAAACCCAGTCGGGGGAGGTGCTGGGGGTGCAGCCCGACGGGCAGGGCAGGCTGGTGTTTATGCCTGCCGCACTGGAGGCAGATGGGCCGCAGCGCTACGCGCTGCGGCCGGCAACTGCACCGGCCGGCCCGGCGGTGCACATCCAGGACGATGGTCGGCAACTTTCGGTGCTGGCTCATGGCCAGCCCCTGCTGAACTACCACACGGCAGTGGTGATGCCGCCTGAAGGCCTGCCTGCCTACTACCGCAGAAGCGGGTTTATTCACCCGCTGTACACGCCTCAGGGCAAGGTACTCACCGATGCCTTTCCCCCCGACCACGCCCACCAGCACGCCATTTTTTTTGCCTGGGTAAACACCCTGTTTCAGGGGCGCAACATCGACTTCTGGAACCAGCACAAACGCACGGGCGCCGTCAGCCATACCGAGGTGCTGGAGATGCAAAGTGGCCCGGTTTTCAGCCGTTTTCGCGTGCGCCTGCAGCACCAGGACCTCAGCGACAGCAGCCGGGTGATTCCCGTGCTGAATGAGACCTGGACGGTAACGGCCTACCACCTCCAGAATGAGAAGGAATGTTACCTCATCGACCTGCTCTCGGAGCAGCAGTGTGCCGGCGACTCGGCTCTGCACTTGCTGCAGTACCACTATGGTGGCATGGCTTTCCGCGGTAGCGGGCAGTGGTACGACCCCGGGTATGAGCGGCAGGCGGGCGACAGCACCAACCTGCTGGGCCCCGGCCGGGGAGGCTTTCTCACCAGTGAAGGCAAAACCCGCATGGAAGGCAATCACAGCCGCCCGCGCTGGGTGAGTGTCTTTGGGCATATAGACGGCGCTGCCTGTGGGGTGACGCTGCTGGACCACCCCTCCAATTTTCGCTTTCCGCAGCCGGTGCGTCTGCACCCCAGCTCCCCCTACTTCAGTTTCAGCCCCACTGTGCTGGGGCCTTTCGACATTCGCCCGGGCGAAGTTTATCGCTCGCGCTACCGCATACTGGCTTTCGATGGTGAGCCGGACACGGCCTGGATCAACCGGATGTGGAAGGCTTATTCGGGAGAGTGAGGAACGACGCCAGCCCCGGGCTAAAGCCGCGGGGCAAGGGAGCATTGCGTTGCCACAGCCCGGCTCCTTTGCCCGGCCACTTTAGTGCCGGGCTTCAGGATCCATTAGTT
>RFHT01000602.1 GCA_003696835.1 Bacteroidota bacterium | reverse complement strand
CAGCTTCCTGTTTCAGAAAAGTTAGTAAGAGGCTTCTGATTTCTGTAAACACGGAAATACTATGCTTATTAGAAAAATGCCTCAGGCTATCCCGAACTCCCGTTATTTTTAGCCCCCACTTGCAAACTGGGGGGGGATGAGGATTGCTGAGACGAAGTAAGTAGTTACGCCATGATTCAGAAGGGAAATTTTCTCCAGAAGCTGTTCAGGTCGTTGAGCAGGGCCTGGGCAGATTGGTGCATATAGGCGTGCGGGTCCTGAACGATGGTTTGCAGCAGGGGAATGGCCAACTGTTCCTGGCCCGACTCCAGGTAGGCCAGTGCCAGAAACCAGCGCGAGCGGTCGGCATACTGAAGGAAGGGGTGTGCGGGATCGTCCTTTTTTTCCAAAATAGCTTCATACAGTTCAATGGCTTTGCCGGTATTTCCCGTCATGAGGTGGGAGTAGGCCAGGAGACACTGCGCCTGGGCATAATCTGCGGAGCTTGGGGGCACCTGGCTGAGGTATTCGATGGCCTGGGTATAGTGTCCACTGTCAAACTCGGTAATGCCCTGCTGGTGCACGTCGGTTCCCAGGGTGATGCCCGCATTGGGCTGGGCGGTTTTTTGGAGGTAGTTGCTGGCCAGCATAGTGGGCTGGTACTGGCGGTGCTGCTGCCAGCCAAGGGCAAATAACAACAGCAGGGCGATACAGGCCGCAGCCAGGTACATCCATATTTTGGCCGGCCGGCGGCTGTGGGTGGTGCTGGCATACTCCCTGAGGCGCTCTGCCACAGGCTGCTGAGGCATAAGTGGCAGCACTTTTCCCCCTTGTTCATCCCCTTCCGTAGCTTCGCCTGCCCGCAGTTCATCTTTTATTTCTTCAAAAATGGATCTGATGTGGGCTTTGGTGGTGAGGTATTGGTGTATGTGGATGAGAAAATCAGCTTGTTTTTCCAGTAAGGCTTCTTCTTCGTAGGCACGTTTTACGTAGGTTTCGGTTTGGAGGCGTTGCTGGTAGGCCTGGGCACTATCTTTACTCATTTCGTGGGCGACGAAGGCTTCGGCCAGTTGTTTGGCGGTCTGCTGCTCTGCCTCTACAGCCTGCCGCAGGGCGGGGTCCTGCTGCATGCGGTGCTCAAAGGCAGCCTTTTCTTCAGGGGTGAGGGTATCGTTAAGGTATGCTTTAATTTCTTCCATCATGACGTGGCTTCATTTTTTTACTTATCAATTAATTCTTCCAGCCATTGCCGAAGTCCTTTTTCTGTTGCTAGTTTTCGTTTGAGTTTTTTGCGACATTGGCTGCGTTTATTGTCGATAGATGCGGGGTTACTAAAACCTTCGAGTAATTCTACAATTTCTTTTGTGCGGTATTTTTCCATGTCGAGCAGCAGGATTTCTTTGCATGCTTGCCCCAGGCTTACTTCCAGGAACTGGGCAATCTGCTCCAGTTTATCTGCGTTGTCGGGTTCGGCAACGAATGTTGCCACCTGGCTGGGCGTCCATTTTTCCCCTTCACTGTCTTCCTCACTGGGATACACTTCACGCCCCCATTTCCTCAGCCGGCTCAGCCACATATTCTTACTCACTGAAATCAGGAAGGTGGTAATGGCGGCTTCTCCCCTGAATTCACCACTTTTTACCTGTCTCACCACTTCTGTGAGGGCTTCCATAAAGATGTCTTCCCCGTCTTGCTCATTGCCCCGGTAGCCCCTCACAAATTTTTGCACACTGCTCCAGCATAATTTCATGAGGCAGCGGATAGCCAGATCTTCCTCTTTTGGTCCCTGTTTCAGTTGTTCAGGGATGTTTGCCTTATCACAGGGCAGTTCATTTAGCTTTCCGGTATGCATTGGTCAAATGGTGGCGTAAATTTCTAATCGAAACCCGTACTTTTTTTTGAAAAGTAGAGATATAGGCCCAAAATACAAAATAGGAAGGCGCCATTTGAAAAAAAGTGGCAAAATGATTAGCTTTTAATCTTTTTGTGAAACTAATCTACAGTTAGCCAGCATTAGCTGCACGATACACACAAACAAACGCATTTATGAAACCGCAAATTCGAATCAATCAGGCTACCGGTAATACCTATGGTTTTGAGCTGGTATGGGATACCGAAGATCACAGCTTCTTAGCATCGACGGAATTATCTGGTATGGGTACTTCAGAGGAGTTGAAATACTTCTGGTACTTCAGCGACGGATTCTTCAGTACGGAAGCGCGTCCCACCCACACCTTTATTACCGACATGAACCAGGTGCACGAGGTGGGCGTGATGATGGCCCGGGGCGGCGACCCCGACCCGGTGGTGGGGGGCATGCCTTCTGAGCCCAAAATTCCCCCCATTGACCCCACCAAGCCCGACAACCTGCGGCTGCACGTTTCGGCCATGGATGCGGCAGCCATTACTGCCCGCCTGGCTCCGTCTCAGAATGGAGGCACACCTGTCCTCAAGCTGCAATTTGTAAAACAAAACAACCTGGTGGTGGCCGTGCTCACCTACCGGCGCAATGTGGGCAGCAACATGCCCGACTCGGGCTTTTTCCGCATTTCCTTCAACCATACGCGCAATGTACACACGCCCCTGCTACTGAGGCAGGAGCCCATTGTGTTTCACAATGAGTGGGTACAGCCTGCTGCCCCTGCGGCCAACTACCGGCAGGCCTTGTATGTGGGCTATAGGGGCCTGGCCGAGGGCAGTGAGCGCACCCTTTTTATTCCATTTTGGGGCATTTATGCCCCGGATGCGCTGGGCCAACCCGCGCTGGACCTGAACGAAGAAGCCAAGGTGGAATGGTTGATGGACCCTTCCACTGTGGGGACCGGCACGCTGCAGCCCATCCTTCAGCCCCTTTCTGAAATTATTCATGTAGAATAGCATTCGATGTGGATTTTACGAATAAAGCTCGTAGGTTTATGCTTGCGAGCTTTATTCGTTGGGCATGTATTCACACCGGATTTGCATACTGGCCTTGTGGTTGTGGGCAATGGGCAGCTTGAGCCAGGCTCAGCCTGCTGCCGATGTGTTGTTTGAAAAAGGCAAGCAATTTATTTCCCCACCAGAAAATCAAGCTCCCCTCTTTGATAGTGCAGCCCATTACTTCAGGCGAGCTATCCCACTGTATGCGGCGGCCGACAGCCTGGAACGCTGGCTGCTCTGCTATGCTTATCTGCAACGGGCTGCGATGGAGCTGCATGGTCCCCTCAGGGCCCTTTCCAT
>RFHT01000601.1 GCA_003696835.1 Bacteroidota bacterium | reverse complement strand
TAGCAAGGCGCCAAACAGGTAAGTCATCCAGGAAAATTTGTGGATGAGCACCACCCCAAACACAATCATTCCTGCCCGGAAAAACACCGCGCCCAATATTCCCCAAAATAATACCCTGTGCTGATACTGCCGCGGCACAGCGAAGTAGGCAAATATCATGGCAATCACAAAGATGTTGTCCATGCTCAACGACAACTCTATGAGATAGCCCGTGAGGTACTTCAGCACGGCCTCGTCGGGCTGCAGGCTATCGGGGTTTTCTACCCATCCGCCCCGGTAGGCCAGGTACACCACCACCGAAAACAAAAGAGAAATGCTCACCCACACCACGGTCCAGCTCAGGGCCTCACGGGTAGAGACTACATGTGATTTTTTATGAAAAACGCCCAGGTCAAGAGCCAGAAATCCACCTATTAGTACCAAAAATATTATCCAGAGCAACATAGCTATTCATCAATTAGGTCGCAAAGTTAATTGCATTTTCCCCAAAAACACCAGCAAAGGGCTGGTATGCCTAAACAAACGCTTGCGCGGGCAGAGGGTTCATCCATAAGACAGAAAAGGGGGCATAAAAGTCACTTCTGCCTGTGGGCTTTTGAGCTTTTTTTATGGTTAACTTCAAAACAGCTACACAAATTTTTGTAAGTTTGAAATGCTCAAAAAAACAGCCAAAATTATAACGTGTTTGCTCAGCTTTTGTTCACCTGCCTATGCAATACTACCTGGAAATAGCCAATGAGCGCATCCCCATTGAGCAGCAGCTGAGCCCTGGTCGCAGGCTGCGCATTTCTTTTCCTTCCGACCAGCCCATTTTGCAGGTGGCTGCCCCGCCCAGCTGTTCCCAGGAGGAGGTGGAGGCTTTTCTGCGGAAAAAAAGCCGTTGGATTGTGAAGCATTACCTGCGGCTCAGGGAAGGCAAAGCCAAGCGGGAGGCCTTTCTGGAACAAATTCGACAGGGAAAAGTGCTGTATGCTGGCAGGCTTTATGAGCTGGTGTTTGAAAAGGCCCGCCAGAGCAGTGTGCGGGTGCAGGAGAAGCAAATACACATCAAGCTACCGGCTGAGGTGGGCACCTTCGACCCCCTGCCGGTGGTAGGCCAGGTGCTGCGCGCCCTGGCCAAACAGTACCTCACCCACCGCACCCGGGTGCTGGCCCGGCACACCAGCTCGCAGGTCAACCATATCCGCATCAAGGCCCAGCGCAGCAAATGGGGCAGCTGCAGCAACAAGGCCAATATCAACCTGAACTGGCACCTCATCTTTTTGCCGCCCACCCTGGTCGATTACCTCATCATACACGAACTCATGCACCTGCGCGAAATGAACCACAGCCCGCGTTTCTGGCAGTGGGTAGCCCACTTTTACCCCGACTACCAGCATGCCCGCAAAGCCATCCACCAATGGGAGTGGCTCATAGGGGTGATGGAAGAGGGGTGAGGAAATTTTTTATGATGGTCGAATAATTTGCCCCTGCATCCTAAAGCGGGAAGCGCCCGGGCTCCGCCTCATTCATGAGTTCATAAACGGCCTGAAATACATCCTCGGCCGAGGGCTTGGAGAAGTAGTCGCCGTCGTCGGCAAAGGGAGGCCGGTGAGGGGCGGCAGTGAGAGTAACCGGAGGCGAGTCCAGGTAGCGGTAGCCCCCCTGTACTTCCAGCACCTGCTGCATCATGTAAGCGCTGGCTCCCCCAGGCACATCTTCGTCCATAAACAGTACCCGGTTGGTTTTTTTCAAGGATTGCACAATGCGATGCTCCAGATCAAAGGGCAGCAGCGTTTGTACGTCTATGAGTTCCACCGAAATGCCGTGCTGCTGCAGCAGGGCTATGCCCTCCTGGGCTACCCTCACGCAGGAGCCGTAGGTAAGCAGGCTCACATCTGTGCCCTGCTGCAAAATTTCGGGCATGCCCAGGGGCACGGTAAACTCGCCCAGGTTGGCTGGCAGGCGCTCCTTGAGGCGGTAGCCGTTGAGGCACTCAATGATGAGTGCCGGATCGTCGGACTGCAGCATGGTCTGGTACATGCCAGCGGCCTGGGTCATGTTGCGGGGTACCAGCAGGTATATGCCCCTGAGGGCATGCAGCAGCATGCCAATGGGCGAACCCGAATGCCAGATGCCTTCCAGGCGATGGCCTCGGGTGCGGATGATGGCAGGTGCTATTTGCTGCCCATTGGTGCGGTAGCGCAGGGAAGCCAGGTCGTCGGAAAGGGGGGCAATGGCGTAGTGGATGTAATCCAGATACTGAATCTCACCTATGGCGCGCAGCCCCCGCATGGCCATGCCCATGGCCTGGCCCACAATGGTCCATTCCCGTATGCCGGTATCAAAGACCCTGGACTCACCATATTTGGCCTGAAGGCCCGCAAAGGCCTGGTTGACATCTCCTATTTTCCCTACATCCTCCCCAAAGGCATACAAGTGCGGATACTGGTCCAGCACCTTGTCAAAGTAGGCATTAAGCACCTCAAATCCATTCACCAGGGGAGCATCTGGCTCGTAGCGTGCCGGCACCTCTTCTACCTTCAGGGCCGAGCGCGGCGTTTCGCTGTACAAATGGGTGTGGTAGCGCCGGTGGGCCAGCTCAAAGGTGGCCTTTATCCAGGCTTCCAGTTCTGTACGCGCCACCGACGAACTGCCCAGGGTGGCCATCTGCATGCGCCGGGCCACTTTCAGCAGCTCGCTCAGCACCGGATTCATCAGTTGCCGGAGTTCCTGGCCAAGCTGCCGGATATTTTCAGAGGGGGGGTGTTGCTTTTTTATGTGTGAAAAAATGTGGATCAGTTGCTTGCGTTCTGCTTCAATGGGTTTTCTGAACAGTTCCCAGGCCTGCTTGCGGCCAGCTTTGGCATCGCGTATGGCGGTTTCCCGTATGGCCGCCGTTTCGGTTTCGCTGGCCAGTTCATTTTCCAGCATCCAGGCTTCCATCTTGCGCACACAATCCCACTCAGCCTCCCACTCCAGCCGCTCCTTGCTTTTGTAGCGCTCGTGCGAGCCGGAGGTAGAATGCCCAAAGGGTTGGGTGCAGTC
>RFHT01000600.1 GCA_003696835.1 Bacteroidota bacterium | reverse complement strand
GCGGCCGTACATACCTGCACATTGGATGCGCCCAGCAGCATGAACTCCACGGCGTCGCGCCAGCTGGATATACCGCCTATGCCCGACACGGGAATGCCCACCTGCGGATGTCCGCAGCAGGCCCTAACCATATTGAGGGCAATGGGTTTGACAGCCGGGCCGCAATAACCGCCGTGGGTGCTCTCCCCATCCACGATGGGGTAGGGCACAAAGCTGTGTATGTCCACGCCCATGAGGCTTTGCAGGGTATTGATGAGTGAGATGGCATCGGCGCCGCCCTGGGCGGCGGCAGTGGCCGGCACAGTGATGTCGGTGATGTTGGGAGTGAGTTTGACGATAACCGGCTTTTTGGCCACCTCCTTTACCCAGGAGACGATGGCGCGTATTACTTTGGGTTCCTGACCTACGGCAGAGCCCATGCCACGCTCACACATGCCATGCGGGCAGCCAAAATTCAGCTCGTGGCCATCCACACCGGCATTTTCTGCGTCCTTCACAATCTGGTGCCATTCCTCCCTGGATTCCACCATGAGAGAAGCCACCACAGCATGCCGGGGGAAGTATTTTTTTACCTCCTCAATTTCCCGCAGGTTGTCTTTCAGGGGCCGGTCGGTGATGAGCTCAATGTTGTTGAGCCCCACCAGGCGGCTCTGGCCATAGTGCAGCCCACCATAGCGGCTGGATACATTCACAATAGGCACCCCCAGGGTCTTCCACACGGCCCCTCCCCAGCCAGCATCGAAGGCTTTCATTACCTGATAGCCCGAGTTGGTAGGCGGGGCTGAGGCCAGCCAGAAAGGATTGGGAGATGTGATTCCTGCAAGATTGGCACTGAGGTTGGGCATGGGAAATGGTAGTTAGAAAACAATGAAGCCTTGCATAGCGGCGTTCCTAATGAACATTGGCCACGATAATCTCTGCATTATTTGGCGGTTTTGCAAGTATTGCGGGCAAGAAGTTGCTCCATATTTCTCCAAGACGGCCTGCAGCATCTCTTGCAGGAATATGATCTTCAATTTGGTTCGGCAAATCCGAAATGAGGGCGTATATTAGGCCCACTCAAACCAATTACTAACTCTATGGAAATCAGAAAAGCTGGACTCGCAGATCTGGAACCACTGACCACGCTCTTCGATGCCTACCGGCAATTTTACGACAAAGCTTCCGACCCCGAAGCTGCCCGCAACTTCCTGCACAAGCGCATCGCCAGGGAGGAGTCGGTTATTTATATCGCATGGAATGATGCAGCCGAAGCCCTGGGTTTTGTTCAACTCTATCCTTCCTTTTCATCGGTCAACCTCAAAAGGCTGTGGATACTGAATGATCTTTTTGTGGTAAAGAAAAACCGCCGTAAAGGCGTTGCCACCAAACTCATTGCACAGGCCAAAGAACTGGCCGAACAAACCGGCGCCCATGGCCTGATGCTGGAAACGGAGGTAGATAATACGATGGCAAAAAAATTGTACGAAAAGCTGGGTTTCAAAAAAAATGACGATTATGATGTCTATTGCCTGAATTTGTAGCAGGGCTAAAGGCTTTATTTGAAGGGAAAGCAGATTTGTTGTAAAGGCAACATTTGCCTGGTTTTTTAATTCAATAGGACTATGAGTGTGTGCAAAACCGGCCTTTTCTTGCTGTATTGTCTGCTCAGTGCGGCGGCTGTGAGCCAGCCGGGCTACTACAAAGCCAAAGCAGTGGAGCGCGATGGGGCCTTGCACAAATTGAAAGTGTATGCCTACGACAGTGGCTACCACCTGCAGCTGCGCAGGCAGGCTGCGGCTTGGCGTATTCGTGGCAACCCCTCCGGCAACATAGCCGACCTGTCCGGAGAAGGCTGGAATCTGCAGCTTGGGCAGCAAAGCGTGTACGTACTGCCAGCTCCGGCCAGCCTGCCCAGCCGCTACGCCTGGATGTTGCTCACAGCAGGCGATACCCTCATGCTGGAAAAGCCCACCAGGCCAGAAGAACCGTCTGGGATCAGAAAGGCCGGCCTGTATCGCCTCTACCGCTTTGAAGGTGGGCAAAACCTCATGCCTGTACAGGCATACCAAGCCGTGTTGCACTTGCGGCAGCTGCGCCCGGGTAGCTTGCAGCTCCTCATTGAGCCCGGAGAAGAACCTGCTGACTGCCCGCCCGCCTGCCAACTGGCCGCGGCATTTGTGATGCTCTACAGCCTGCATCAGGAGCAAAAAGAATAGATAAGGCCCCTTTTGATTGCGTTATATGCGACCTATAGTTTTTCCAGGGCGATGCCTGCATTTCCCTGGATGCGCACCTGTATTTGGAGGACTTTGGGCCGAATGGCTACCTGGGTGGAGGTGAGGTCCATTTGGTGAATGTTAACAGAAATTTTTTCCCCTACCTTTTTATTGGCCACAGCCTGCTGAATCAACTCCGGCACCCGGTCTATGTGGTCTTCCAGCGGAATGACCAACCGCTTTTGAATCGCTATGCGAAAGGCATCGTGAAAGAGCCAGTCGGCGGCCTGGTGCAGGGTTTGGCTGCTTTGCAGGTCGAAGTCGAAATAGCGGATTTCCAGCGCCGCCTTTTCGGGATTGTAGTGCGGCACGCCCATAAAGTGGATGTCGCCACGGGTGTCGCCTGAAATGCTCACCTTCAGGTCGAGCTGGTGGCCTTTGCCACGTACAAGGGCTTGCTCTATGCGTATGCGGTGTCCCTCCACCAGAAAATCCCTGTTCTCCAGGCTGTCGGCCAGCAGCTGGTTGATGTGTTCATAGTGGATTTCGGAAAGTACATGCAGGTCGAAGTTGTTGGGGAATTTGAGGTAGCTCACCTGCCGGGCCTCAGGCAGGGGCGAAATGCGCATCACCTGCGGGCGGGCACCCGTTTGGGTTTTGAGCAGCAATCCAATGCGCGAATGAATGTAGATACGCCCGCTTCTGCCTTCAATGGCGCCGATCTCCAGGCTTTGAGGGCGTGCCAGTAACCATACCGGGTGTATTTTTTTGTTGATGAGAATGGGTTTTTGAATATCGCGCCAGGCTTTGCCGACGGGCTTGCGGATGTTTACGTGTTTGGCAATGACCTCATCCAGCCGGGGCAGAAGTTCGTCTTCTTTTTCCTTCACCACTTTTTCTACCGCCCTGCCGACGGTGAGGTTGAGAAAAGCCAGCTTGATGCGGGGCTTTTTGATCCACACCACATCCTTGAGCACGGTTTCGGTTTGGAGCTTCCAGTCCCTGGAAATGGCCACCTGGCTTTCAAAATGCAGTTTGGCAGAAAAGTCGGTATTCTGGTGGGACTGCACCACCACAGTGCCCAGTTTTTTTTCCACTATCCCATCAAAATACACCCTCAGCGGCACCTCCCACAGTATGCGGTTGGCCTCCACAGCCACCCTGATGCGGTCCAGCTTGCGTATGCGCAGCTTGATGTTGTCGCCATTATTATTTTTGTAGCTGTTGTCCACGTAGATGGTTCCCCTCACTCTTTCATTGACTTTTTGCTCAATCTGATCCACTTCAATGATAATGGGGAGATTCCAGTAGGAAAGGTGTTGCTCCAGCGGAGGATCATACTCAGGCATTTGGCCGGACTGGCTTTGCTGGCACCCCCCACAACCGGAGCCCAACAGCAGTACAAAACAGATATAGCAGATATTGTAGAAGCGCTCAGGCATGCAAGCGAATGTAACAAATTCAAGCGGGTAAAGAAATAGCTATCTCCGGGAGCTGCTTACACCTGGACTTGCTCATCAAGCCAAAGTGGAGCCCCTGTCATCCCCTCGCCAATCATAACGAATCAAAGGCGGCGGAAGTTTGTGAGGCAGCAAGTTTTTCCCTCCCTCCTCCAACGCAACAGCCCGCACTGCGTATAAAAGCCGCATACAGCGATATTTATGGCTGTACTTCTAAACAATGAGAATTTTGTGTAGTTTTGCAAAAAAGTATTCACATTTTAACAACAACCTTATGTATCCTCCAGAATTGGTAGCACCTATGCGTGCAGAACTGGTAGATGCCGGCATACGGGATCTCACCACCGCAGCGGAAGTAGATGAGGTGCTGGCACAGCCGGGTACCACCCTGGTAGTAGTAAATTCTGTGTGTGGTTGTGCGGCAGGTGCCGCCCGCCCGGGTGTAATAGCAGCCTTGCAAAAAGGCCCCAAACCCGACCGCATGGTAACGGTATTTGCCGGGGTGGCACACGAAGCCACCAAGCGGGCCCGTCAGTATATGCTGCCCTATCCGCCCTCTTCGCCTTCTATTGCGTTGTTTAAAGATGGCGAACTGGTGCATATGATCGAACGGCACCATATAGAAGGCCGCCCCGCTGTGCTCATTGCGGCCAACCTTGCCGCCGCTTTTGAAGAGCACTGCCAGCAGCACGCCTGAGCAGGCATAGCGCCTGAACCCCAAGCGGTTTGTGCCCCTAAAGCACAGACCGCTTGTTTTTTGTCCATACCCCGGGCATGCTAAAACTCTTCGTCCAGCTCGTCCAGGCGTATTTCTGATATGCGCAGGTTGATGTGGGAGACCAGGTTCTGGGCCATCTCTTTGTCCTTTCGCCGGATCTTAAACTTGATCTCCCCTTTGTTATCGCCCGGGATTTCGCTGAGGTAGGTGATATTGCCCACCCGCAGCAGCATGCGCGACACAAACATATTGCGCTTATAGTCAATGGAGATGATGTCGCGAAATGGAATGGCAATTCTTTTGGGCTTGGATTTGACCACTCCGAAGATGGCGTCTTTGACCATGACCTCTACCAGCAGCTGATCTCCCTGCACGTACATCAGGCCATTGGCTTCGGCAAAGCCACCATAAACTTCGCTGAGGGTGAAAGGCAGGCGTATGCGGGAAATGATCATGCGAATAAGCCGGGTTGATGTTTGGGTAATGCGCTACAATCTACTCATTTTTTTGTTTCACTTCAACTCCCTCATTTTTTTGTTTTACCTCCACGGCCTCCAGGTGGTAGCATCTTCTGCAGCGGGGCTCATAGTCGCTTTTTTCCCCCAGCAGTATGCGCTGGTCCTGCTCGGCAAGGCGGTAGGAGTAGTTGGCCAGGCTACCACAGCGCTGGCAAATGGCATGCACCTTGGTCACAAACTCGGCCGTGGCCAGCAGAGCGGGCATGGGCCCAAAGGGCACGCCCCGGTAGTCCATGTCCAGGCCGGCTATGATGACGCGCAGGCCGCGGTTGGCCAGCTCGCGGGCCACTTCCACCAGGCCTTCATCAAAAAACTGGGCTTCGTCTATGCCCACTACCTCCACGCCTGATGCCAGCATCAGAATTTGGCGGGCCGAGGTCACCGGCGTAGAGCGGATGGAGTTTTGGTTGTGTGAAACGATGGCATCCTGGCTGTAGCGGGTATCCAGGGCGGGCTTGAATATCTCCACCTGCTGGTTGGCGATCTGGGCCCGGCGCAAACGCCGGATGAGCTCTTCGGTTTTGCCCGAAAACATGCTGCCGCACACCACCTCTATCCAGCCGGCCTTACGATTTGCAGAATTAACTTCGATAAACATCTGGGGGATTTTGGATGCAAATATAGTCCTTTTTCTGACTTCGGGCTATACCCCTTTTGACCTATACTTCTTTGCGCAGGCGGGCTACGGGTACCCCCAGTTGTTCGCGGTACTTGGCCACGGTGCGCCGGGCAATGTTATAGCCTTTTTCTTTGAGCAAAGCCGCTATTTTATCGTCAGAAAGGGGCTTGCGTTTGCTTTCGTTATTGATGATCTCTTCCAGGGCTTTTTTCACCTCGCGGTTGGACACCATGCCATCCTCGGTTTCTATGCCTTCAGTGAAGAAAAATTTCAGGGGGTATATGCCAAAATCAGTTTGTACATATTTGCTGTTGGCCACGCGGCTAACGGTGGAGATGTCCATCTGTATTTCCTCGGCTATATCTTTGAGGATCATGGGCTTGAGCTTTTTCTCATCTCCTCCAGAAAGGAAAAACTCCTTTTGCTTGTCGGCGATGGCCTGCATGGTGTTCAGCAGGGTAAACTGCCGCTGGCGAATGGCATCTATGAACCACTGGGCCGCCTCAATGCGTTGCTTGAGGAAGTCCATGGCTTCTTTGTTTTTGGGGTTTTTGCGTGCGCCCTTGTCCATGCCTCTGTACTGCTGGTACATATTTACATAGTTGCGGCTGATTTTGAGGTCGGGTGCGTTGCGGCTGTTGAGGCGAATGTTAATCTGGCCGTTTTCAGTGGTGAGGATAAAATCGGGAATGATGTATTCGTGCTTGATCACCGACTGCGACTCGCCCGGCTTGGGGTTGAGCTTGGTAATCATCTCATAGGCCTGCTTGAGCTCCTCCTCGCTGATGCCCAGGCGTGAACGCAGCTTGCTAAAATGCTTCTTCTTAAATTCCTCAAAGTACTTTTCGATTACCGTAATGGCCAGTCTCACCAGTTTGCTGTCTTCCTTTCGCCTCAGCTGCAAAGCCAGGCATTCCTGCAGGTTGCGCGCCCCTATGCCGGGAGGGTCAAAGCGCTGGATCTTTTTCAGCACCGACTCTATTTCTTCCTCCGTGGTGGAAAGGTTGTAGCGAAAAGCCATGTCGTGGACAATGGCCTTGAGGGGCCGCCTGAGGTAGCCGTCTTCATCTATGCTGCCAATGAGGTGCTCCCCTATGATTCGCTCTTTTTCGCTCAGGTCCAACAGCGCCAACTGGTCGGATAACTGATCGTACAACGACTTCATCTGAACGATAGGAGCCTCGTACTCGTCCTCTTCGTCGTCTCCTCCCTGAGGCAGGCGGGTGCGGTAGTCGTAGCTGTCATTGGTGAGGTACTCATCCAGACTCAGCTCCTGAGCAATTTGGTCCTCCTGCTCTTCGGCATCGTCTTTCTGGTCGAGTTCTTCATATTCCCCATTTTTCTCCTCCCCAAATCCCATCTGGTCGTCTTCCAGCGCCGGATTTTTTTCTATCTCCTCCTTGATGCGTTGCTCAAGCGAGGCAGTAGGCACCTGCAGCAGCTTGATAAACTGTATCTGCTGGGGCGAAATCTTTTGTAATAACTTGAGCTGTTGATTCTGCTTTAACATATATCGATCCTACATTACGCCAATGTTTTTGACGGAAAAATTTTGGTTGAACCAGTAAATTTCTAAAATTTTAATGGAAAAGGAAACGCCAGGCGTCAACTATTTCCAACGGATCTGAATTACTGCAAGAGGTGGGCGACAACAGCAAATTGCTTATCTCATAAACGCAAAGTTATCGCTATTCATATATAACTACAAAAAATACTTAAATCCTTGCTAAAAAACAATCATCCGAATAATTTCTTTGCATACGTTGCCTCGGCGGGTTGTATGCGGCCCGCCAGTAGTAAACGCAGCTCCCGCCGCTGGCTGGCTTCTTCATATTCTGCTTTTTCAGCCTCGGTTTCGGGCGCTACCGGGTTTACTGGTATGGGCCTGCCCGACTGGTCCACAGCCACAAAGGTGTAGTAGGCCGTGTTGCTGCTGTGGCGTTCGCCCTTGCGCAGGTCTTCATAAGCAACATCTATGCGCACTTCCATGCTGGAGGTAAAGGTACGGGTAACTTTTGCCTCCAGTATAACGATTGCCCCCAGGGGAATGGCCGCCTTAAACTCCACAAAGTCAACCGCTACAGTGACTACCGTGCGATTGGAAGCGCGCTGGGCGGCAATGGCCGATATCACATCCATCCAGTGTAGCAGCTTACCGCCCATTAAATTGCCCAGGTTGTTGGTATCATTGGGCAGTACCATTTCCGTTTTGAGGGT
>RFHT01000599.1 GCA_003696835.1 Bacteroidota bacterium | reverse complement strand
CCATCAGCATCTTCAGATTAGGACTCGATTATCTCAGATGTAAAATACTTAATAATAACAACTTAGATGAAATTGCTCATCTTTTGTCATGTACTTAGAAAAAGCGTACAAATACCAAATTCTGTGTTGGGGTAAATGGTGTTTTACCCATAACTTTTCTGGAAAGACAGGCCGACATGCTAAAGCAAATGTTCGTGGGTTATTTACTGGATTTCTACTACAGAAATCACAGTGGCCCTCATGCGGATGAGGAGTTGAAGCGGGTGGTACATTTTTTGATTTCCAACAAATTTATTGATAATCAAACGATTAGGCACTTTACCGTCATTGCAGAATTTCATACCTCAATAGAAAAGCAAAGTTATAAAAATAAAACCCAGGCAGTTAAAGCCATTGCACATAAGTATGGTTTGCATGAAAATACGATATGGAATATCCTGAAGGACCACCGTCACAAATTTGGCTACTGAGAAAGATTTATTTTCCGTACTGATAAATTTGCATTTATGTCTGTTATGCTCTTGCTGCTTCAAATTTCAGCCCTTTTGGGTTATCCCACGGCATTATGGTTGCTGTTGGTCGTATTTCTAATGGTTTTGGTATGGTACAACCGTAAGTTTTATACCCGCAAGCGCAGGCTGGAGCAGGAAATTGCGCGCCAGAAACAACTCGTAAAGGCACAGGCGGGCAAGCTGGCCGGGAGTGATGCTGCCAGCCAGGACCTGTTGGTGCACCTGCTTGCCCATCTGCAGCAACCTCTTTCTTCTATGATCAATTTAAACTGTGCCATTATGCAAAGTCGTTTGGGTACCGCGAATGTCAATATTAAAGGGGCTTCCAGTATGGCAGTGAAAAATGGAAGGCAACTATTGCGGTGGATAGAGGGGGTGTTGGAGCTCACCTCCATTAGTCAGGAAAAACAGCAGGGTGATTGGGTTCCGGTTGCTTTTTATTCCTATATCATTCAGCTTTATCGGGCACAACTATCTCTGGCAAAGGATAGGCATATTCATCTCAGCCTTAATTACCAATTGCGTAAGGACCTCAAAATTATGCTGAATCCAGGGCTTTTGGGATGGATATTTGAATTATTGGTGGGGCATGCGCTAAGCGCTTCTCCCGTAGGCAGCCAGGTGCTCATACTGCTTGAGTCCAACGAGTCAGGAGATCGTATCAAGTTGCAGGTTGAAGACTCCGGGCGCGGCTTAGGGAAAGGGAACAGAGTACCTCAAGGAGAAAAGCAGCGTAGAGATACGCAGCGGGTAGGTTGGTATTTTGGTTTTATGCCTGCATTGGTACAGCGATATGCTCAGTTATTAGATGGGGAATTTAGCATGAACAGGGAGGCTGGAAGGGGGACTATCTATGTGTTTTCTTTTCCCAATACGGCACCTCCGCTAGGGGGTAAGCCTGCTGCCTGCCAGCCCGGGCCCGCTGGTTCCACAGTCGATTTTCAGCAGTTATTGCCTCAGCAAGGGGCTTCTTTTGAAGAATCCCTTCCCCTTAAAGCCAATGAAGTAAAAAAATACCGGGGGTTGATTGTAAGCAACTGCGAAGAAATGCTAGGAGATGTACAACGTACACTGAAAAATTCCTGCCATGTGTTATTTGCCCGGGAAAGCCAGGAAATGCTGGAATTGTTGGCGCGATACAAGCGGAAAATTGATTTTATCATTTGCCGCGGTGAGTTACTCTTTGCCAATGGGTTTCAACTGTTAAGGGAAGTGAAATCGAATGAATATTGGGCCCGCTTGCCCATATTGGTATTTACCGAGGAAGTGAAAGCCTCATTTCGCATTCGCTCCTTTCAGCAGGGGATAGACGACTATGTGATGATTCCTGCTCAGGCAGATGAGCTGCCCCGAAGAGTGGAAAAGCTCTTAAATCTTAGGCTGGAAAAAGATGAATGGCATGTTCAGGAGCATACTCCCCTGAGGCAACAAGTGCAGGTAGCAGCGGCTGATTTGGCCTGGTTAATTTCGCTGGAAGAAACCATAGAGGAAGAAATGAGGAACCGGCTGTTTAACCTGGGAGAACTGGCCTACCGCATGGCAATCAGTGAGCGCCAACTGTTTCGAAAAGTGAAAGAGCTGACGGGAAAGACTCCCAATAAATATTTGAAAGACCTCAGGTTGGCCCAGGCAAAAAAGTTGCTCGAAAATTTTACCTACCATACCGTGGCAGAGGTTTCGTATGCTGTGGGGTTTCAGGATCCCCACTATTTTTCCAAGATGTATAAAAGCCAATACGGCAAATGGCCTGCAGACTATCTGCTCAAAACCGGTCTCACCCACCAGGCTTAATGCAGGGCATGCAGCTGCACAAAAAACGCCACTTTGTACAAAAAAAGCCATGCGGCATCATTCTCAGTCATTCTGGCAGGAATTTAATGCCGCCATGGGCAGATATTCATGCCATCATCACACCTTGAATTTTTACCAACATTATGAAACGCGTACTATTTATTTTGGGCCAGCTCAGTGATTTGGACATCGATTGGATGATCCACAACGGTGCCCGGCAAAACCTGAAAAGAGGAGAATGGCTCATCCGGCAGGGCAAAACGGTGCAAAACTTATATATCGTATTGTCGGGCAGGTTTGCGGTACTCAATGAGCACAGAAACAATGTGGAAATCGCCAGCATTGGGCCAGGAGAAGTGTTGGGAGAAATGTCTTTTATAGATGCGCGGCCCCCTGAGGCTTCAGTGCTGGCCAAAGAGGCCTCTTCTATCTTTTATATTCCCCGCGAACGCATAAAAAGCAAAATGGAAAAAGACACGGGTTTTTCCTCCCGTTTTTACCTGGCCATGCCCATGTTTTTGTCGAGCCGCCTGCGCACCACCATGAATACCCTGGGTTTCAGCATTCCAGCTGACGAAATAGATGAAATTGACCTCAACGTGCTCCGGCAGGTGGGGCAGGCGGGTGCCCGCTTCAACCAAATTTTGCACAAATTTTCTGAAGTATAAACCAATAGCATGCATTGCCCAACCCTTATATTCTGCTTGCTTTTTGCCTCCAACCTCCTGCTGTGCAGAGGCCAGCAGGTACGGGAAGCGATTCCGTGTGAATGGGGGCAATTGTCAGCATTAACCCTGGAAAAAAGCCCCCTCATTCAACGCCAACGGCTACGCCTACAACGCACTGCTGCCGAGCTGCAGGGAGCAGCTGCCACCTTCGATTACCGCATGGTGGCTGATATGAGTTATGTCAGGGACGGACAGTATCTGTTTCAACAAGATGCCCGTTTTGAAGTTACGGATGGCCGTATCCGGGCTAATAGTTTGCATTCCTCTGCAGGGGTACGAAGGACATTTCGCTCTGGTTTGAGTTCAGGCTTAACCCTTGACTATTCCCGCATGGCCAATAACTACCCCTTTAATGCCTTTGGCGAATCAGTAAGCCCCTATCTGGCCGACAACTTTACGACCCTGGGTATGTGGTTCAGGCAACCTTTGCTCAGGGGAAAGGGCCGAAAATTTGCCACCGCCGGGGAGCAGTTCTACCAAAAAATGTTGGCCAGTGATCGTTGGGAGTTAAATGATGTGGCTGCAAGGGAGTTATACAATATGTCATTGGCCTACTGGGAATACCTCAGTAGTTTCAGGCGGCTGAGTATTTACAAGGAAAATGAAATGCGGGTGCGCAAGGTACTGGAAATGACCCAGGAATTGTTAAACGCCGACCGGAAAACCAAAAACGACCTGATTCAAATTCAGGCTGACCTGGCCGACAAAGAACGGCAAACCCTGGCTGCCGAGCAGTACCTGTACCAGGCCCGTCTCAATTTGGGCCGCAGCATGGGCCTCAATGAGGCCGAAAGCGCCGACATAGGCCTGCCCCTTAATCCATTTCCTTCTCTTTCCGAAGCGCATTACGACTCCGGCATTGAGCTGGAAAACCTCATGGAACTGGCCAGGAATAACCGGACTGACCTCCGGGCGCTGTTAAAGGTCAAAGAAGCTCTGCAAATCAACTTTGAACTTGCACAAAACCAGATGAAACCTCAACTGGACCTGCTGGCTTCTCTATCCTATGGGGGAACCGATGTGGGCAATCAATTCAGCCGGGTGCTCAGCCCTTTGTCCCGCCTCCCTGGCAGAAACGTTCAAATGAGCATAGGGTTGAATTTTCAGATTCCATTTAAAAACTATGCTGCCAGGGCCAGTCTGCTCAATAGGCAGCTTGCCGTTGCGGACCAGCAGGTAGCCATTGATAACCAAATACGGAGTATATCCCTCAATCTCAGCATTGCCCTCAATGCCCTGCATACCAGTGTACAACGGCTGCAAAAGGCACGGCAAACGCTTCAGTATTATGAGGAAGTGTTTGCTGATGAGCAGGTAAAATTTCAAAATGGCCTGACCACCCTGCTCAATCTGATCCTGTTTCAGGAAAGGCTCACCTTTTCACAGCTGGATTACCTGCAAGCCCAACAGGATTTTGCTGCGGCCATTGTACAACTGCGTATGGAAACGGGAACCCTGCTACCTGTGGAGGAAGGGGGTACTTTTTCGGCGCACCCGGAGGTTTTTTACCAGCTCCCGGATTGGAAATGAAAAAAATTTGATTGACCAGAAAAATAGCTGCCATCCACCTATCCATTCATTAACTAAATGCAGATATGGCTCATAAAATGTTTAGAAAGGCCGCTCTGGAAAAGCTTTCTACCCCGGAGAAACTGGACCAATTGATTCAGATAATCAGTTTAAGATCCTGGCTGGTCCTGCTCACCATAGGTTTAGCAATGGGAACCGCTCTGACGTGGAGTTTCACAGGCAGGATCAAGACCAAACTCCATGCAGTAGGGGTACTGCTGGGAGGTGAAGTATATAACGTGGTTTCTACTACCAATGGCCAATTGGTACAGTTGTCAGTGGATATAGGGGATTCAGTGAGGAAAGGTCAGGTAGTGGCCCAGGTGCAACAACCAGAACTGGAACAGCAAATTGAAGAAGCCCGGGCAGCATTGACGGAGCGGAAATTGGAGTTGCAACAATTGCTGGCCTTCGGCTCACAGGGCTCGCGCCTGCAGCAGGAGTTTATCGAGCAAAAACAGCAAAGCCTCCAGCAGCAAATCAAGGCAAATGAAAAAAGCCTGGGGTTCCAGCGGCAGCAGCTGGCCATTGAAAGAGAACTGCTCGCAAAAGGACTGATTACCCGCTCACAATTTGTGAACACCCAGCAGCAAATTGAGCATATTCAAAGCCAGATTGAAAGCCTGAAGGCACAGTTAGCCCAAACTGCTTCACAGAAACTGAACGTCGATTTTGACCTGAAGCAAAAAATCACCCTGCTAAAACAACGAATTGCACAAGAGCAAAGGAATTTGACCCAGCTCCAGGAGCGTTACGACCTCAACACCCACATCAAAAGCCTCTACAGGGGCCAAGTGGTGGAAGTATTGTCCAAAACGGGCATTATTGTGAGTCAGGGCACCCCCTTGTTTAAGCTGAAAAGCAATGAAGTAGCCGGAAAAAGGGTCCGCGGGGTATTGTACGTCTCGTCTCGTGACGGCAAAAAAATAAAATCTGGCATGCAGGCTTTTGTGGTACCGGCCACTGTCCAACCTCAGGAATATGGGTATATGAAAGCCAGGGTTACTTATGTGTCGGATTTTCCCGTTACCCAGCAAGGCATGATGGTGTCTATGAACAACGACCGGATTGTTCAGGGGTTGTTGAGTCTGGGGGCTCCTTTTGAGGTACATGTAGAGTTTGAAAAAGATCCGCAGGCCTACAGCGGGTACCGTTGGACCTCTGCCCGGGGCCCCGACATCAGCATCAACGCCGGTACTTCCTGCTCAGGCAAAATCACCGTTCGGGAGGAGGCTCCCATTTCGTTGGTTGTTCCGGCACTGAAAAACCTCTTTGATCTGTACTGAGTAGCATTTCTTGGCTGTTTGGCTATTCACATTACTCATAGAGACAATCATTAACATCAACAATTAGCAATACCCAGCGGCTATGCGAATAACATCAACATCCTCTGAAACTGCTCCCTATAAACGGGTAAAAACGCCAACTGTGCTGCAAATGGAGGGAGTGGAATGCGGCGCAGCAGCGCTGGCCATGATTTTGGGGTATTACGGTAGAAAGGTGCCTCTGGAAAAACTGAGGGTTGAGTGTGGAGTGTCCCGGGATGGGCTGAAGGCCACCAACATCATGAAAGCAGCCCGGGCGTATGGGTTGAAAACAAAAGGCTACTCCAAATCCATTGAAAAGTTGAAAGCTACCAAAACACCTTCTATCCTGTTTTGGAATTTCAACCACTTTCTGGTGCTTGAGGGCTTTGGCAAAAAATGGGTATATCTCAATGACCCGGCACAAGGCCGGTACCGCGTAGATTACGAGGAGTTTGAAGGTTCATTTACGGGTGTGGTGCTCACCTTTGAACCCACCGAAGCCTTTGAAAAAGGAAATGAAAAAAGAGGACTGATTCCGGCCCTCACTTCAAGAATATCTTCCTCCAAATTAAGTGTCATTTACATTGTACTTGCCAGCCTGTTTTTGGTCCTCCCTGGCCTCATTATTCCTTCCTTTACCCAGATATTCATCGACCGTTACCTCGTCAACAACATGACGGAATTTGTGATGCCCCTTATTCTGGCCATGGGCGGGGTGCTGCTGGTGAATGCATTGCTCATTCACCTTCAGCAGTATTACCTGCTGCGGCTGGAAACCAAGCTGGCCCTGGCTACCTCCAGTCAGTTCCTGTGGCACGTGTTTCGCCTGCCCATCACCTTTTTACCCAGCGATACAGCGGTGACATCAGCAACCGGGTTACCCTCAACGACAAAATTGCTGGCTTGTTGAGTGGCGAGCTGGCCAATGCCGCATTGAATGTAATTGTGGTAGTTTTTTATGCCATGCTGATGTTTTCCTATGACGTGGTACTCACCTTACTGGGAATGCTCGTTTCGGCCATCAACATAGTGGCTCTCAGGCTGGTAGCCCGTGCCAGAAAAGATGGCAGCCGCAGGCTGCTCAATGAAAGAGGGAAACTCATGGGCAATACCATGTCGGGGATCAGCATGATAGAAACCCTCAAAGCCTCTGGCCGGGAGGGGGATTTCTTTTCCAACTGGACTGGTTACCTGGCCAAGGTCCTCAACATTGAGCAAGAGCTGGCCTGGATCAGCATGCGCCTCAATGCCATCCCGCCCCTGCTCATGTCGGTGAGTACAGCCGGTATTTTGGGGTTGGGGGCCATGAGGGTCATGGATGGCCAGATGACACTGGGCATGTTGGTGGCTTTTCTCTTTTTGATGACGAATTTTATTCGCCCGGTGAACGAGCTTGTCAGTATGGGCAGTTTGCTGCAGGAAACCGAAGGCGATATGAGCCGCATAGACGATGTGCTGAATTATGAAATAGCTGAAGAGTTCAGGCAGGATGCCGGTACAATTAAAGTGGGGGCCAAGCTGCAGGAGGAAAAACATAGGTCAAATGGAGGGGCTGCCATACAGAGTAAACTCAATGGGCATCTGGAGTTGCGAAATGTAAGCTTTGGATATACCCATGCTATGCCCGCCATCATCAAAGATTTTAGCCTGAAGCTGGAACCTGGAAACCGGGTAGCTTTGGTGGGGGGGTCGGGAAGTGGCAAGTCCACCCTTGCCCGGCTGGTAGCCGGCCTGTATCAACCCTGGGAAGGCGAGGTGTTGTTGGATGGCATCAGGCGGGAAGCCATTCCCCGGCATGTGATTCACCAGTCCATAGCTGTCATCGACCAGGAAATCACCCTCTTTAAAGGAAGCATACGCGACAACCTCTCATTCTGGGATCCAACTATGGGGGAAAACAAGCTGATAAGTGCAGCCAGGGATGCCATGATCCATGAGGTCATTGCGGCGCGACCAGGTGCCTATGAAAGCCCCGTTAACGAACGGGGAACCAATTTTAGCGGCGGACAACGGCAGCGCATGGAAATTGCCAGGGCCCTGGCCGTAGAACCTTCTTATCTCATCATGGATGAGGGCACCAGTGCCCTGGACCCCAGGTCAGAACAAATGGTGATGGACAACATCCGGCGCCGAGGTTGTACCTGCCTCATTGTAGCTCACCGCCTGAGCACCATACGCGATTGCGACGAAATCATTGTGATGAAGTTTGGAGAAATTGTGGAGCGGGGCACCCACCACCAATTGCTGTCGAGAAAAGGGCTCTACGCCCAGCTAATTAGCCAAAACTAAGGATGATGCATAGAAAACCCACGGAAATTGCACTGGGGGCAAATAAGCCCTTTCTGCTGAGCAAACACGATTGTGTGTGGATCATTGCTTCGGGCGAAGTGGAAGTCTATTACGCGAAGCTGGACTCCCAGGGCAACATTGAAAGCTCCAGAAATTATTTATACAGCGCCGGTAAAGGAGAAATGCTCTTTAGCCTCAAAAGCACCCCTGAAGTGGCCGGGATCAACTTGCTGGTGGTAAGCTCAGCAGCCAAACTGATTGAAATACGCAAAGAATTTCTGGCCCAACTCAACCCCAACCAGCTCACCCGTAAAGTGGACCAATGGCTGTTGAAAGTGGGCGCCTGCCTGCAACAAAAAAACGCCCCCAGAATGTATGAAGCGCTCGAAAATACCCAGCACCTTTTGCTGGGTAACAAGCAGGTAGCTTATCCCGCCAAAGGAATTAAATGGGCGGTGCTCAAAAAAGGAAATGTAGCTGTATATGGAGAAGAGCGCGGAAATGTTGAACCCATCGAAAAAATCAGCCGGGGCATTATCCCCGTATCCGCCCACTTATGGCTTACAGCTGAGTCGGAAGAAGTGGAGTTAGAAATCGTCTCAACCATTGAGATTATACAAGACGAAATCAGCCTCATGCTTGCTCTTCACTATGTGGAGCAGCATTTTTTTGCAAAAATTGAGCAGCGCTATCAGCAGGCCAGGCGCGAAACAGCGCAAAGCCTTCAAAATCGCCTGAATCTCAACCAGTCTATGATAGAGCGCAGCCTGTCCGGGCTGAAATCTGTCATCAAGCAGGATGAAACCCAAAGCTTTGCTGCTATCAGCTCCAGCAACCTATTACTGGCAGCCTGCCAACTGATCGGAAGGGAAACCGGCTTCCGGTTTGATGGGCCAAAATTTCTCCAGGGCGAGGCCCCAAGCCTGACCAGTCAGTTAAAAGCCATCTCTCAGGTATCAAATGTACGGGTACGCAAGGTGATTTTGAGGGGAGAATGGTGGAAAACGGAAAATGGCCATCTGCTGGCATTTACCGCAGAGGATAAACAACCAGTAGCCCTTATACAACAAAAGGCCGGGAGCTATGTATTAAAAAACCCTGCGACCAAAACCAGCCTGAAAGTAGGGCAGGACCTGGCTTCCATGCTCGATCCCATTGCCTACATGTTTTTTTATGCATTTGATGGCCCTATGACCTCTATCAAAAAAATTGGAGCTTTTGCGCTTAATGGATTAAAAAAGGATATGGGCTTCATGATGCTGGCTGCCTTGTGTGGAAGTGTGCTGGGGCTTTTTACCCCCATTCTTACCGGGGTCATGCTGGACGATGTAATTCCCCAGGCCGACCGGGGCCTGCTGCTGGAAGTGGTGGCTATCATGCTCGTCATTGGCCTGGTCTCAGCCCTCTTACAACTCATCAAAGGAATTCTGCTGCTCAGGGTAGAAACCAAATCCAATATCCATATACAGGCTGCGCTGATGGATCACCTCTTACGGCTGCCGGTGGCTTTCTATCGCCGTTTCTCCGCAGGAGACCTCACCCTGCGTGCACTGGGAATCAACCAGATTCGCCAAGTTTTGTCCAATACCCTGCTCACAACGGTATTGAGTGGTGCGTTTTCCATCGTGAACCTGGGGCTGTTGTTTTACTATGATTTTCAGCTGGCATGGATCGGCATAGGTTTATCTTTGCTTGCAGCAGGCTTTGTGTCAGTGATCGGGTTGCTGAAACTGAAATATGACCGGCAAATTGCCCGGCAGCAGGGCGATATTCAGGGCTTCTTGTTTGAGTTCCTTTCAGGCATTGCCAAGGTGCGAATTTCCGGCTCTGAAAAACGCATTTTTGCCTTGTGGGCCCAAAAGTTTGGCTTTTTGAAAAAACTGGGCTTTAAGTCTGTCAGCTACGAAAACTGGATCACCGTCTTTAAGGGTTCCTATCCCCTGCTGACAAATATCATCTTTTTCGGCGCAATTTTTTACGTGATGCAACACGCCATACCCGGAGAAACATCCCTGATCTCCGTGGGGGTGTTTATGGCATTTATTTCAGCCTTTAACCAATTCCTGAACGATTGTCTCAACATGAGTTATGCCCTTATTTCTTCCCTGAATGTGGTGCCTGTCTATGAACGTCTCAAGCCCATATTGGAAGAAAAAACCGAATCGTCCAAAGGCAGTGCCGACCCCGGAGAGTTGGTGGGAGAAATTGAAATGAGCGGCGTAACTTTTCGCTACCACGAAGACCAGCCTCCCGTGTTGAAGCATATTTCCTTTCGCATCAGGCCCGGAGAAATGGTGGCATTTGTCGGCCCTTCCGGCTCGGGAAAGTCCACCATTATGCGGTTGCTGCTGGGCTTTGAAGAGCCCGAAGCCGGCTCTATCTATTACGACGGGCAGGCCTTTGATTCTCTCAACAAGGACTTGGTGCGTCAGCAAATAGGCGTTGTATTACAGGATGGCGCCCTCATGGCCGGTAGCATTTACCAGAACATCGTGGGCAATTCGGAACTTAGCCTGGAAGATGCCCTGGCAGCAGCCGAAATGGCCGGGCTCGAAGACGACATCAAACAGATGCCTATGGGCATGCATACCGTCATCAGTGAAGGAGCTGGTACGTTTTCCGGAGGTCAAAAGCAGCGCCTCATGATTGCACGGGCCATTGTGCACAAACCCCGCATGCTCTTTATGGATGAGGCCACCAGTGCGCTGGACAACCGAACCCAAAACATCGTGACCGAAAGCCTGGACCGTCTTCAGGCCACCCGCATCATCATCGCACACCGCCTCAGTACCGTGATGCATGCCGACCGCATTTACGTGGTGGAGGCAGGAGAAATTGTGGAACATGGTACCTACCGGGAGTTGATGAAACGAGACGGCTTGTTTGCCAAACTGGCCAAAAGACAAATTGCCTGATCGATGAAATCTTCAAAAAATGGCTGCGATTTGTTGAGAAGGTTTACCCACAATGAGCGCGTGGTGGAAGAATTGGCAGCCTACACCCGAAACCGGTTTTCCTGTAAACTTATTGAAGCCCGAAGCCTGATCCACCTGCAGGAGGAGCCCCAGTTGGAAGCCTGGGAACAATACCTGGCCGACGCCAGTCGGCTGGGCGCTTATGCGGTGTTGAAAAAAATATGGGTGCCCTTGCAGTTTCCCATCCGTAAAAACATCAGCCAGTCAAGTGCCTATAGGCGTGCGAGCTTACAGGGCAAGCCCGCCCAACACCTGGCCGAAGCAACAGGGCTGACCCTAGCGGCACCCGAAGAACTGGAACTCCGGCTATATGCAGGCATAGCGGGCAAAATTCCCGTACTCGTCGTGCCCCATGCCGGGGATTTTGAGCGCCTCATTCAGGCGCTTGCCTATAAAAATGAGCCGGTGGACATTCCCCCCACTATGGGGGCAAGCATCATAAAGGGACTCAACAACTGGGACCGCATAGATCGCATGCGGCAGCAATGGCAGGCCCAACAGCCCGGCAAAGACTGGGCTGCCTATTTCAGGCAAGAGATCCTCCCTCACAAAAACCTGTACCAGGATAAATTTATGGTGCTGAGCAAAAAACCCTATAGTGGGGTAGCAGCATGTCAGCTGGGCCTAAGCCCGCAGCAATGGTTGGATGATTCTTTACACATTCGGCTGGAACACGAATGCGCCCATGACTTTACCCTCCGCTACCTGGGAGGTATGTACGCCAATATGCACGATGAACTCATCGCCGACTACATGGGCATTACCCGGGTGCGCGGCTATTTTGACGCGCATTGGTTTCTGTCTTTCATCGGGCTGGCCGGTAAGACCTACCGCGAGGGCAGCCGCCTGGAAAACTATGCAGGAATCCCCCGGCTTTCGGCTGCCGCCTTTGAAGTGCTGCAATCCCTGCTGCGGGCCTGCGCCGAAAATTTGGCAGCCTTTTGCCATAAGGCTACACCCGGCCAGGCCCGGCTGGACAGAATGGCCCAACTGATGAGCCTGGCCAGCTTGAGCCTGGAAGAAATCGCCGCTCCGGGGGGAGAACAAAGGCTACGAACAAGCTATGAGCGTTTGTTACATACGTTTGGGCAAGCAGCTACCCGCTCCTGACCGGACTCAAGGTAGAGCGGGCAGAATATTCGGCATGTCTGGCAGCATATTAAGGGAAAATGACAAGATTATCAGCCGACACAGGGCTAGTTTTAGGGAAAGGTAACGCTGCCTGGAGGTTTTACCGCTGTTTCAATTTGTAACCCCCCTAATCATGTTTGAGCTAGACATAAAAAAAGCCTTTCATCGCCATACTCAGCGCATGGCTCAATTGTCTGAAAATGAGCAAGGTATTTTGAGCGGCGGTTTTTCCAACTTTCCCAAAGCGAAACTCCACGCTTCAGATCCCTCCCCCGCTATCAATGGTCATGCCGGATTAAAAGCAAGCCGCTTCAATAGTTTTATCCCTTATGAAGGCAAAATACTGGGCTTCAACGCCTTTACACAGCGGTTTCTCGTCATAGAGCCTTTCTTGCTGGATTTGCTCAACGCCGCTACCCAGGAAGACAACCTCAAAGGATTAGCCAGCATTCACCCCACCTTCTTTGAAGAGCTGAACAAACACGGATTTATCCTGCAAAAGGACGTGGACGAAACCCAAAAAGTAAAAAAGCTGCGAGAAGAGGTGGATTTT
>RFHT01000598.1 GCA_003696835.1 Bacteroidota bacterium | reverse complement strand
ACCATGGTCATATACCCCCTAAGCTTCTCAGGGAATTTCTGCCAGGGCCGCCATGAGCTGTTCGAGCTTGCGGCGCATGGCCCCGGGGCTGCCGCTGTAGTTGTGGGCAATCACAGCAAAGGCCAGGCGCTTACCGCTGCGGGTGTCCACGAAGCCGGCATAAGACCTCACCCCGGCAATGTAGCCGCTTTTGGCGCGCAGGTTGTTTTCGGCCCGGCTGCCCCTGAGCATGTTTTTGAGGCTGCCCGACCGCCCGGCCAGTGGCAGGGATTGATAAAAGGCCTGCCCCCATGAGGCGCGGTGGGCCTTGCTGAGAATGAAGGTGAGCTGGGCCGTACTCAGTGCGTTGTTGGCTGAGAGGCCACTTCCGTCGCGCAGCATCATGCCCCTGGTATTCACCCCCCTTTCTTTCCAGAAGTCCTGCATCACTTCTACCCCCTGGGCCGTGCTGCCAGGCTTGCCACTGGCTACGGCTATTTGCTTGCACAGGGCCTCTGCATAGAGGTTGATGCTTTCCATATTGAGGGGCACAATGAGCTCCTTCAGAGGAGGAGACAGGTGGCGGTGCAGTTGGCTCCTACGGCCAGTATGCTGCCGGCCGGCCAGTTGCTCCAGCCGAAGGCTGGTGGCCCCCGCAGCAGGTATGCCGCAGCTGTCCAGCAGCTCGCTCAGGTACTGGGCACAAAACAAAGCCGGATCGGGCATGGAGCCCTTGATGGAAAAAACCGGCCTGCCCGCAGGGATGGTCCCCCGCACATAGCGCTCAAAGGTATAGGGCGCCCCAAATATATAGGCATTATCACCCGAACGGGGCGTACCAGTGGTCACTTCATTGATAAAGCGCAGGCCCGGAATGTAGGGCTCGCTGCGCAAAATGCGGGTATCATCTCCCGCTTTTGCCCCCGGCACAAAATCCAGGCGGTACAGGTTTTCGTTGATGTTCAGGCCCGAAACGCCGGCTCCGTAGTAATTGCCCATGTCTTCCCAACTCCACTTTCCGGGGGTGAGCTGAGTGTCAAAAGCCGAGGCATCGGCAATGACCTTGCCTGCAATGCGCTTAATGCCCTTTTGCCTGAGCACTTCTACCCAATCCAGCATGAGTTTGGGCAGAGCAGCATAGCCCTCAAACCTGTCGCTGCCCAGGCTGGGGTCGCCCGTGCCCCGGATGTAGAGGTTGCCTTCCAGCACGCCCTGCTCTATGCGGCCGCTGTACTCCAGGTAGGTAGCAAAGCGGAAGTCGGGCCCCAGTATGCCCAGGGCCGTGGCCGAGGTCAGGGCCTTGAGCGTAGAAGCCGTAGGCAGGCTGCGGTGCTCGTTGTGGCCAGCCAGCACCCGGCCACTTTGCACATCGCGCACACATATACTCCAGTTGGCCGACTGCATGGCGGCATCGGCATCCAGACGCCCGATGGCGTCTGTGAGGACTTTTACATTGGGCTGGGCTTGCATCTGGGGGCATTCAACTCCCAGCAACAGCACCAACAAACCGGCTTGCAGGAAAATATTCAGCTTCAAATATCTCTTCATGCACACAAAGGTAGTAAAATCTGCGGGCAGGTGTAAGGCCCGGCCGGGCAACAGCTTGGAGTGAAAATCGTTTTTGGGTAGGTACGGTATCTGAAAAGCTCAACCCCAATTCTTTTTTCCCTACTTTTGTGGGGGAAGGCGTTTTTATTTTGACCATTAAACTTTATATGCAACATTATTTGATTGTTTGGGTTGTTATCGGAAGCATGATATGGGGGTGGGGAATACCCGGTTTGCAGGCACAGCAGCAGGCAACTGTTTATTTATCGGTGCAGGACATCATCGACCTGGCAGCGGTTTCGGGAGCCGAAGTGCAGTTGTTTGATGCGGAAGGAAAACTGCTGGAAAAATTGAGCACAGACGAAAGGGGCAGGTGCAAACTTCCCGGCCCTTTGCCTGCCCAGGGCCGCATAAGCGTTCTGCATGCCGACTACCTGCCCCTGCACACTACCCTGGCAGAGGCCCGCCAGCAATACTTCCGCTTTTTTCTCGAAAGCAAAACCTACAACATGGAAGAGGTGGTATTTACTGCCAATAAGTTTCAGGAAAAAAAAGAGGATATCCCCTTCCAGATAGAGGTAATCAATGCCAAAACCATTGCATTTCAAAACCCCCAAACCTCGGCCGACCTGCTGATGCAACAGGGCAGTGTGTTTGTGCAGAAAAGTCAGCAGGGCGGGGGCAGCCCCAACCTGCGGGGCTTTGAGGCCAACAAGGTGCTCATCGTCATAGACGGGGTGCGCATGAACAACGCCATTTACCGCAGTGGCCATCTGCAAAACGTCATCACCATTGACCCCAACATGGTAGAGCGCACCGAGGTGATGTTTGGGCCGGGCTCGGTCATTTACGGCAGCGATGCCCTGGGAGGGGTGATGCACTTCTACTCCCGCAAGCCGGAGCTATCGGGTACAGACAAGCCCAAAATCATGCTCAATACCTTTGGGCGCTTTGCCACTGCCAACCGCGAAAAAACTTTCCATGCCGACCTGAACGTCGGGCTAAAAAAATGGGGCTTCCTCAGCAGTTTTTCCTTCAGCGACTTCGACGACCTGCGGGTGGGCAATGTGCGCCCCAAAAAGTATCCCGATTTTGGCAAGCGCTTTCACTACCAGCTCAGAGAAAACGGCCAGGATGTGATGAAGGAAAATGACCGGCCCAACCTGCAGCGCTTTTCCGGCTACAGCCAGTACGACTTTACCCAAAAAGTGCTGTTTGCACCCGGAGAGCAGGCCACCCACACCCTCAATATACAGTATTCCACCAGCTCAAACATCCCCCGTTTTGACCGGCTTTCGCAGTACCGGGCAGGCCGCCTGCGCTATGCCGAGTGGCACTATGGCCCCCAGAAACGCTTCATGGGCAGCTACCGGCTGAAGTTGTTCAGCCAGCGTGCTTTTTACGATCAGTTCAGCCTTACTGCTGCCTATCAGTCCATAGAAGAGCGTCGGATCAGCCGCGATTTTGGCAACGAATGGCAAAACAACCGCATCGAACAGCTCGACATCCTCAGCCTCAACCTGGATGCCATCAAGGAGCTGCCCGGCCGGCACGAGCTGGCCTACGGGCTGGAAGGAGTATGGAACGGAGTGGCCTCTTCGGCTTTTGCCCGCAACATCGACAGTGGCGAACGCAGGCCCCTGGATACCCGCTACCCCGACGGGGGCAGCGACATGCGTTTTCTGGCAGCCTATTTTTCGCACCGCTGGGAGTTGTCGGAGCAGTGGATTCTCACCGACGGTTTCCGCCTTAGCGACGTAGGCCTGGTGGCCCGCTTCAAAGACACCACCTTTTATGCCTTCCCTTTCCACCGCATCGACCAGCAGGCCCGGGCCCTGAGTGGCAACCTGGGCCTGGTATTTAAACCTGCCGAAGGCTGGCGCCTCTCCCTGCTGGCCTCCACGGGCTTCCGGGCTCCCAACCTGGACGATGTGGCCAAGGTGTTCGACTCACAGCCGGGCAATGTGGTGGTGCCCAACCCCCAGCTCAAACCCGAATATACCTACAATGCCGAAGCCACCCTGGGCAAGCAGGTAGGCGACTGGTTTAAAATGGAATTGACGGGCTTTTATACCCTGTACGACAATGCCATAGTGGTGCGGCCCTATACCTTCAACGGGCAGGACTCCATCTGGTACGACGGCCAGCTGAGCCGGGTACAGGCCAATGTAAATGCCAGGCAGGCCTTCATAACGGGCTTTAATATCAACTTTTGGGCCGAAATACAGCGCTGGTCATTCATGCACACCCTCAGCTATACCTATGGCCAGGACCTCAGTAGTCAGGTGCCGCTGGACCACATACCGCCCCTTTTTGGCAGGGGCGAACTGCGCTATAAGGCCAAACGCATAGAAAGTGCCCTGAGCGTAGCTTACAACGCCTGGAAACGCCTGAACCGCTTCAGCCCACGCGACCTCAACAACCTGGCCTTTGCCACCCCCGAGGGCAACCCCGCCTGGTGGACCCTCAACCTCCACCTCAGCTATGCCCTCAGCAGTCGCTTCAAACTGCAGCTGGCTGTGGAAAATATACTCGACCACCACTACCGGCCCTATGCATCCCGCTTCTCAGCCCCGGGTCGCAATGTGCTGCTGGCAGTGCGGGCAAAATTTTAGGTGCAACATCCCCGGCAGGAGGGCATACAAGGAGAAGAAGCAAAGTAAAAAAATGTACACTTTACAATTAAATAAATGTATGCTATTTAAGTTTGTTCTACCCCTAAAAATTTTCGAAAATTTGGATTTGGCAAATGCCTGGCGGGCGTTTTATGGCCGTTGAAGGCGTTTTGAGGGCTATTTTATGGCGGAAACGATTGCCTGAAAGGGCCTTCATTATCAGGCATTTGATGCAAACCATTGCCCATAGAATTAGCAAAAGGTGGTTTGTTGCTTAGCCAAGATTGACCTATTATTGGGAAAAGTGCATGCCTTTTAATGAGAAAGATTATCGATTTGGTTTCATAACTTTTTGACTATGGATTTAGGCCTAAAGGGTAAAATTATTGTCGTTACTGGCGGGGCCAAAGGCATAGGTGCAGCCATTGCCCGGCACCTGGCCGCAGAAGGAGCGTGTCCGGTAATTGTTGACAGGGAAGAGCAGGCGAGTTGGGAGCTGGTGGAGGAACTCCGGGAAGCGGGAGTTGCCGCCGGTGCTTACATAGGGGAATTGAGCGAGCCGACAAACTGCCGGGAAGCCGTTTATTACACTTCCAGAGAATACGGCCGCATAGACGGTCTGGTCAATAACGCAGGCATTAACGACGGCATCGGGCTGGAATACGGCAGCCCGGAGGAGTTTATGACCTCCATCCGCAACAATTTGCTTCACTATTACTGCATGGCCCACTATGCCCTGCCCGCCCTGCGCGAAACACAGGGCTCCATCGTGAACATCAGCTCCAAGTGTGCCATTACCGGCCAGGGACACACTTCGGCTTACGCAGCGGCCAAAGGCGGCCAGCTGGCCCTCACACGCGAGTGGGCCGTAGAGCTGCTCAAATACGGCATACGGGTCAACGCCATTATTCCCGCCGAGGTGAGTACGCCCATGTACGAAGCCTGGATCAACACCTTTGAGCATCCCGAAGAAAAACTCCACCGCATCAATGCCAAAATTCCCCTGGGAAACCGCATGACCACGGCTGAAGAAATCGCCAACATGGTGCTGTTTCTGCTCTCAGAACGGGCATCGCATATCACCGGACAACACATGTACATAGACGGAGGCTATGTACACCTCGACCGGGCCATAGATGCCATTGCCAACAGCATCAACGGCACCTACGGCAGCCTGCGCCTCAAATAACCCCCCAACACCCCCCTCCGCCGAAACTGGGACCTGCATCCGTAAAAAAGTCACCTCTCTGCTTTCAGGACTATTCAGAGAAACCACTTTTTGGCAGATGCAGCCCTTTTTGTTGCTGAGCCACGTAGAACACAGGGAGCACGAAGGGCCCCTGTATGGAAACCACTGATGTAACTGATTTGACTAATCTTCACTGATTTTTGGGGGGGGGAATGAGCATCTGGATGTATCTATTCAGCATATACCTGCTGCAAAAAAGGGGAAATACCCCAATAGTGCCTTCATTGAGCATGCATACATGAAACTTTGTTTTTGTCAACCACCCCCCGGCCCCTCGTTGACTCACGGATCTGCTTATTTTT
>RFHT01000073.1 GCA_003696835.1 Bacteroidota bacterium | reverse complement strand
GGCGCGCGAACTCAACCAACTGCTGATGCGCCACATACAGCGCCGGGGCCAGGTGCGATGGCAGAGGTGGTGACAGGATGCAGGATGCAGGTCACAGGTCACAGGATGCAGGCTGGAGCGAAGCGGAAGTCCCTCAAGGGGATGACAGGTTGCCGGTTGCCGGTTGCCGGTTGCCGGTTGCCGGTCAACATTAATCAGGGATTACCACTGCATCCTGAATCCTGCATCCTGAATTACCTTAAAGGCATCTCCGCTGCGCTACGACCTGCATCCTGCATCCCCCCTTCTACTGTACCTGTTCCGTCGTGCGCAGATAGGCCACCAGGTCCAGCACCTCCTGCTGGCTCAGGGTATTGAGCAGGCCTTCGGGCATCATGGACATGGGGGTTTCCTCACGTGCCTGTATGTCGGCCTTGCTGATGGGCACAGCTTCCTCCTGGCCCACCATGCGCAGGCTCAGCTGCCGCTCATTTTCGGCAGCAATGGTGCCCACATAGGTGCGGCCGTCGCGGGTGGTGATCACCTCCATTTTGTATCCCTGGGGAATTTCCTCACTGGGGTTGAGGATGTTGCTCAGCAGATAATCCAGATTGGCGCGGTTGGAGCCGGTGAGGTCGGGCCCCAGGGTGCCGCCTTCGCCATACATTTTGTGGCAGGCTCCACAGCTGCGCTGAAACACCAGCCTGCCGTTGGCCACATTGGCCTTGGCAAGGGCATCCTCTGTGAGCAATGCGCGATACCTGGCCAGGGCAGCGGCTTTGTCGGAAGACAACTGGTCAATGGGGCCCCACACCTCCACAAAACCATTGCCCACTACCCTTCTGAGCTGGCGCGCAACGTAAGCGGGGATGTCCGTTTTGGGAATCAGTTCAAGTTTCAGGGCTTCTGTAAGCATCCAGCCATAAGTATGACGGGATGCCAGGGTTTGGAGGGCAGCCGTGCGTTCGGTTTCATCGAGTTGGGGGTAGAGGGTCAGGAGGGCCTTGCCCAGTTTTTCCTCTTCAAAATGGGCCATGGCCTGAATGGCTGCCAGGCGCATGGCGGGCTCCTCCAGCAGGGCGGGCAAGTGCTGTGGCAACTCCCGGCGCTGCTGTGCAGCCAGGGCCTGCAGGGCCTTTTGGCGTTCCTGCACGGGGGCACGGGTGTCGAGCAGGGTGGCCAGGTAGGTTTTGGCCGCTTCGGCATCGCCGAAACGCTGGGCCACTTCCAGGGCCAGCCCGGCCGAGCGGGCATCCTCTTTGAGGCGTGCATACACCTGTGCCCAGTTGGGGGGTGCCTGCAAATCGGAATGCCCCTCCAGTCCTGCCAGCATGCCCCTGAGCAGGCTGTTGCGGGCTTTGGGCATACCCCCGAGGAATGTCACCACCTGCTGCAGGCGGCCCGCATCAATGGCACGGCGGGCAATAAACTCCGAAATGACCGGCATTTCGCTCCCTGCTGCCAGTTCCAGGGCTCTTTGGGTGTCAGCGGCTACCAGGGGTTCTACGCCAAACCAGATCATCCAGGGGATGTTGTGGTCGGCTGTATCGGCGGGATGGTTGAGCAGGGCACGGGCAATTTCCCAGCGGGGAGCCTGAGGCATGCGTTGCAATGCGGCGGCCAGGTAGAGGCGTACCACAGGGGAGGGGTCTTGGGCTGCCATGCGGGTAAATGCCGCCAGGGCCTGCTCAGAAGGAGCCTGGTCTTCGCAGAGCAATTGCACCGCCCATGCACGCACATAGGCTTGCTTGTCTTTGAGGGCTTTGAGCAATTCGGCTTCTGTCAGTCCCTGCGTAAGGTGCAGCCCCCAGAGGGCGCGCAGGCGGTAAGCAGTTTGTTTATGCCCATAAAAAATATCGAGCAGGGCGGCATGCGTACCGTCCTGCAGTTCACCTTTGGCAGCCCGCTTTTGGAGAATGAGGCGGGCGCGCCGGGCGTGCCAGGCGCTGGGCCGCAGCTGCAGCTGCAGCAGTTCCTCATCGGTCAGGGTATTGAGGTCGGCATAGCGGCCTTCCCACTGTTGGGCGGTGGAGGCGGTGGGCATGATGCGGAAAATTCGGCCAGTCTCTTTTTGCAGCACCTCCTTGCCACAAATATCGGCATCGTGCCAGTCCAGCACGTACACCCCACCTTCCGGCCCAATTTCTATGCTAAATCCTATCCATTGGGCATTGTTGGCCATCAGAAAATCCTCTCCGTGATGGGCCACAAAGCCTGAACCTTTGGGCTCCAGCTTATCGGCCAGTACTGCATGCTCGTGTATGTTGGCCATGAACAGCTGCCCCTGATATTCCGGCGGAAAAGCATCGGACAAATACAGCCGTGCTCCCCCATGTGCCGAGCGGTGGCGGTGGTCCACAATGGTTTGAATGTCGCGATACACATAGGGATTGAAATGGCGGCCACCCTGGCGGTGGTAAATGCCACCGGGAATGACGTGAAAGAGGTGGGGAATCACGCAGGCAGTGATGAAGAGCTGTCCGTTGGCATCGTAATCGATGCCCCAGGGGTTGCTGAAGCCGTGTGCCACCACTTCAAAGCGCTTTTTGGTGGGATGATAGCGCCACACGCCCCCGTCTATGTCCACGCCTTCGGCTTCGAGCAGGTCTTCGGGAAAGGCCTCTCCGGCCCGGTAAATGCGTCCCTTGCCCTTGGGCTTGCGTATTTTGGAGGGAGTGGCAAAGCCTTCACATCCATAGAGCCAGCCATCGGGGCCCCAATGGAGGCTGTTGATGGTTTCGTGCCGGTCGCGTATGCCCCAGCCCGTGAGCAGCACCTCAATGTCGGCCTCATCGGCGCGGTCGTCCCCGTCGCGGTCGGGAACGAAGAGCAAATTGGGTGGGGCGCCCAAAAAGAGGCCGTCGAAGCCCACGGCAATGGCAGCCGGAAAGGGAATACCTTCGAGAAACACCTTTCGGCTGTCGGCCCGGCCGTCGCCGTCGGTATCTTCCAGTATGAGGATGCGGCTGTCGCCCGAATTAGAGAAACCCGTACCCCGACTTTCGTAATCGCGGTTTTCGGCCACCCACATACGGCCACGGTCATCCCAGCAAAAGGCCATGGGCTGGGTAATCATGGGTTCGGCAGCCCACACATTCACCTCAAATCCATCCGCCACTGTCATGTTGTCCACAGCTTCCTCAGGGGTGAGAAATTTGGCGTTCCGGCCTTCCTCCTGGGCAATTCCCCACAGCACGGCCGTGGCGTACATGGATTCCGAGCCGATAAAGTCTTTCCAGTTTTCGGTGAGTTGTACATCATCCAGTTGGCCGGCATATACCAGCAGCTGATGGCGCAGCAGGCCGGTTTCTCCCTGTGCCAGGGACCAGGCTTCGCGGTAAACAGGCACGGGTCCTGCGCCCAGTTGGGGGGTTACCTGCCAGGATTGGGGAAAGCCTTTGTTTTCGGGGTGGTCAAATAGGGTAATATGTCCCCAGTCGTCTCTTCCGGCTATTTCCATGCCCACATCCAGCCAGTAGGCGCGTTGGCCGTTGGCGCGTTCGTTGCGCTGGCGGGCGGCATTTACCACTTCGGCGGCTATGCCTTTTTCCCAGGGCATGCGCACAAAGAGTCCCCCCTGCTGCTGCTGGCCAATGCTTATGGCCTGCAGGGCCTTGCCCCTCCACTCTACATCAAGAAATAGTTTATCTCCTGTTTGACGCAGGCTCCACAGTTGGCTTTCTTCCATGAGAGCCTCTCCGTTTTCATCCAACAGGTGGTAAACCGTTTGCCAGCTCACCTGCTCTCCGGCACTGTCTGCTATGCCCATCGACACCCGCTGCCAGTGGTCCCCTTCGGGATGGGTAAAAAAATCGCGGCCATTCACATCGGTAAAGCTCCAAAACAAGCCTGTTTCGTATCGGTGGTGTTCGGGCTGAAAATCTGTGAACACGCCCTTGCCGTCTGGCGCCCTAAGGGGATGCAGGTAGGGGCGAAAGTCTGGGCGGGCATGCTGCACCAGCAGGGGGGTCTTGCTTCCCTGCCTGAATACCGACAGGGTGCCGGCGGCTTCATCCTGCTGGATGACAAAGGTGTTTGCCTGGAAATCCTGCTGGCCTGAATGGCTGCAGCCGCTGAGCCCCAGCAGTAAGCTCAGGGCAAAAAGGGTAAAAAAGGAGTTGAAATGAGGCAAATTCATAGAATGTGAGTAATAGAGTTGGTTGGAGTAAGGAGTTGTTCACAGCTTGCCGCTGAATCTATTTTCCAAAAGAAGAGCGTATCCTTTCTTCGGGGAATTTCATTTCATTTTGATAATCACTTTGCCTTTTACCTTTCGGTCCATCATGTCCTGCAGGGCCTGGGGGGCTTCTTCCAGGGCATAAAAGCGATGGATATGGGGCTTTAGTTTGCCCTGTGCATACATGTTGATGAGTTCCTGGGTATTTTGGAGGTTGAGCTGGGGGTTTTCGGAGGTAAAGCGTCCCCAGAACACCCCTACGATGGAGCAGCCTTTGAGCAGGGGCAGGTTGAGGGGAATTTTGGGAATACCTGCGGGAAAGCCCACCACCAGGAAGCGGCCTCCCCAGGCCGTGGCTCTGAGGGCAGCTTCGCTGTAATCGCCCCCTACGGGGTCGTACACCACGTCGGCCCCACGGCCCTGGGTGAGTGCTTTGGTTTGCTCTTTGAGGTCTTGGGTGTGGTAGTTGATAAGGGCATCGGCCCCATAATCTTTGCAGAGCGCCAGCTTTTCGTCTGTAGAAGCTGCGGCGATAACGCGTGCGCCCATCAGCTTGCCCAGTTCTACGGCGGCCAGGCCCACGCCTCCAGCAGCTCCCAGCACCAGCAGGCTTTCACCAGCTTTCAAGTGGGCGCGGTCTTTGAGGGCGTGGTAGGAGGTGGCATAGGTCATCATAAAGGCTGCCGCCACCTCGTCGGGCATCATGGGAGGTTTGGGAAACACCAGGCGGGCAGGGGCCACAGCTTCTTCGGCAAAGCCTCCATGCGGGATGAGCCCAAATACCTTGTCGCCCACTTTGAGGTGTTTTACGCCCTCTCCCACGGCCGAAACCACCCCGGCTATGTCGCTGCCGGGCGAAAAGGGCATGGGGGGCTTGAACTGGTACAGCCCCTGAATCATGAGGGTATCGGGGAAATTGACACTGCAGGCGTGAATCTTTACGCGCACTTCTTTGGGGCCCGGCTCCGGGCTGGGCACTTCTTCCAGTACCAGGGAGGAAGGGGGGCCATAACGTTTACATAGAATTGCTTTCATCGCAGAGGTTTGGTAGATATACGATATTGATGGAATGCTTGAGCGGCGGTTTTGGATAAAAACTGCTCAGCCTGAGAGCAAGGTACGATTTTTCGCATTAGGGAGAAATGGAGGGGCTTAATTTATTTCGCTTCCAATACCAGCACTCCATCCTGCTCAAAGGGGGGCGTAAAAGCAAGTCCACCTGCTACTTCCTGGGCTTTTGCTGCTGTATAGGTATGAGTTACGGGATCGTACCAGCGGGCGTGGTAGCTGAGGCCGAAGGGATTCCTTAGGGCAATGGGCTGCCGGCGGGGGGTATAGGCCATGACCAGGCGCTGGTCGTCCGTGGCGGCGATGGCAATAAAGTGGTTGTAGGTTTCGAGGCCTGGCTGGGCCAGGAGCAGGGACTGGGCAGGGCGCAGGCGCCACCATTGAAATTGCTGCATAAAGGCAGAGAGGTAGCCAATTTGTATGCTGCCGGGAAAGTCTATGCTGGTGCGCCAGGTGGAGGGTCCCCTGCCGCCGGGGTTGCCGTGGTTTTCAATCAGCTCTCCTTCCCGTTGTATCCATGGCCAGATGCCGTTGGCTCCATAGGTGATGCCCGCTACCGGGGTAGCAAAAATGCTCCACCAGCTTGCATTGCGCACGTCGGTGGCGGTGATTTCAAAGCGAATTTCCTCATAGTTGGGCTCCAGGTTGATGAGGGGCCTGGGGGGCAATTTGTCCCAGCTTTGGGCCATGGGGCCCTTGTTGATCCAGTCCACGGTAGGCTGGCGGTTGCTGTGGCTGGACTGGTAGCCTACGATGTCCAGCCAGTGTTCGTCCTTATAGGCTTCGCCTATCCAGGACCTGCCCTGGGGGTGCTGGGCCACCAGTCCGGGGGGTTGATGGGCAAACACGGCCCGTCCGATGTTTTTCCATCGCTGCTCGTATTCGCCCACATACTTTCCGTCGCCTCCCAGTATCCATATCACCTGGTGGCCGCCATAGCGCGCCACGAGGTAACCGGCCAGCAGTATGGCCTCGTTTTGCGGCAGGTAATAGCCCGGGCTCAGGTGCCTACCTGCCCCCACGGGCAAGGCCCACAGCAGTACGGGGGCCGCTACCAGGCCGTATTCGTTAATTTTATCCACCTTTTTGTCCAGACGCTGAAAAAAGGCAGGATTGAGGCTGATTCTCCCCGCTCCGGTAAAGGCCACTTCTCCGTAGCGGTCTTTTTCACACCCCCGCCACTGGGTGGTTACAAACTGGATGACGTTATAATGGTGGTCGCGCCGGTGCTGGAGGTAGGTGTCCCATTCTTCCTCTGTGGATTTGAGGGCGCCGTTCCAGGCTGTGCAGGCCGTGTAGAAAAAGGGCGTGCCGTCGTTGTAAGTGAGGTGGTAGCTGCCCGGGCTGCGGCGAATGCTGCCACGCTGATACAGCGGCAGGGGGCTGGGATTGGGCACGCATTCAAAGCTGCCTTTTTGTGCGTGCAGGCCAGTATTTTCCTCGTCGGAACAAAAGGTCTCGTACTGCCAGCGGCCGGTTTCGTCGGGAGCAAAGCGCAGCAAAAATTGCCTTCCGCCATTCCAGAAGCCGTCTATCTCCAACTGCCGCCCACTGGGAGCAGTAAACACAGCCCCAAATTCCCGGAGATCGTACAGGGGGTTTTCGTAGGCTTTGTCGCTGGTAAAACTCAGCTCATGACAGGACCAGCGCCCCACCTGGCCATACAGGACCGTACAGCCCGCCAGTAGCAGGCTGCACAGCAGAGGCACAACAGCATGGTGTTTTTTCATCATCCAATTACTTCAAACCATAGAAAAGCAAAAGATAAGGTCTCAGGCTTTGGCAGTCAATGGGAAAGTGGCTGGTACAAACGTTTGGACTG
>RFHT01000597.1 GCA_003696835.1 Bacteroidota bacterium | reverse complement strand
TCCTTAGGCCCTGAGCGAGCGGCGTGGCAGGGATAAGGAGGGGCCGGGGGGTGGTTGACAAAAACAAAGTTTCATGTATGCATGGTCCATGAAGGCAAAATTGGGGTATTCCCCTTTTTTGTTGCAATTCCATGCTGTATTTAAATAACTATTCTTCTGAAGAAAGCAGCTTCCTGTCTCAGAAAAGTTAGTAAGAGGCTTCTGCCTTCTGTAAACAAAACACGGAAATACTATGCTTATTAGAAAAATGCCTCAGACTATCCCAAACTCACGTTAAAAAAACTAGCTGTTGGCTTAAGTCCCCAACACTCGCACACTCCACCGGAAAGGCCGATGAAGTGAACGGAGTGCCGGGCTTGATTATTTCTGCCTTACCCTCACGGGGTATTCAGGTCTGGCGGGATAGGTCGGGGGGTTGTTTTTGAGTTCTTGCATGATCACCTCTATGGCTTTTTCGAGCTGGGGGTCTTTGCCGGCCATCACTTCTTTGGGCCACTGCTCTACCTCTATGTCGGGGGCCACGCCTTCATTCTCAATGCGGAAGCCGTCATCGTTGTAGTAGGCCACGTTGGGGGCCGTGACGCTGCCGCCGTCAATGAATTCGGGGTAGCCCAGCACGCCCACCAGGCCGCCCCAGGTGCGCTTGCCCACCAATTTGCCCAGCCCAAAGTGCCTGAACATCCAGGGCAGGTAGTCGCCGCCCGAGCCGGCCGTTTCGTCTATAATCATCACCTTGGGGCCCTGTATGGAGCCACTGGGCGCCCTGAGGTCGCGCCCGTAGCGGAAATTCCACATGGACTGGTAGGGTTTTTTGAGGAGGTCGATGTAGTAATCGGCCAGCTGACCGCCGCCGTTGTAGCGCTCGTCTATGATCACGGCCTTTTTGTTCACCTGGGGGAAAAAATAGCGCTTGAAGTAGGTGTGGCCACTGCCGGCAGTGTTGGGCACATACACATAGGCCACCTGGCCGTTGGTGGCTTCATCCACCTTTTTGATGTTGCCTTCTACCCAGTCGCGGTTTCGCAGGGCGCTCTCGTTGCTGATGGGTACCACCTTCACCTCTCTGGCGCCTTCGCCATCGGGGCGGGGCCCCACGCGGAGGTTGACGATTTTGCCGGCGGTGTTTTCAAAAAAGCTGTACAGGTTTTGCTCAGCGGTGAGTGGGCGGCCGTTTACGGCCAGCAGGTACTCGCCAGTCTGTACATTGACGCCGGGCTCGGTGAGGGGGGAGCGCAGGTCGGGCGTCCAGTTGAGGCCGCCATAAATTTTGGCAAAACGATAGCGGTTGTTGCTCACCTCATAGTCGGCGCCCAGCAGGCCCACCGCCACGCGCTCCGGCCGGTGCAGGCGGTCGCCGGTGCCCTGAAAGCGGTGGTGGCCTACGGCCAGCTCGCTGAACATCCACTGCATCACGCGGTAGAGGTCGCTGCGACACACCACATCGGGCAAAAATACCCGGTACTTCTCTTTGGTGGCCTGCCAGTCCAGCCCGTGCATGCCGGGATCGTAAAAATAGTCGCGGTTCACCCGCCAGGCTTCTTCAAAAATGTTGGGCCACTCTTTTGGCGGGTCTATTTTCACCTCAATGGCTTCTACCTTCAGCTTGCCGCTGTCAGGTTTTTTTCCCACTTCCACCATTTGCCAGTTGTTGCCATTCCGTATCAGCATCTTCTTTTTGTTGGCTGTTATTACGTAGCCATTCGCCTGCAGCAACTCTTTTTCTTTGCGCTCCTTCAGGTCGTACATCATCAGGGACTGAGGGGTGGAAAAGCTACTGTGTGGCTTTCGGGCCAGGTAGGTGATTTTGCCTTCGCCCGTGCAGCTGAGGTTGCTGTACATGCCCGGCGAAACGGGCAGGCTGATCAGACGCTGGTTGATGCCTTCCCAGTCAATTTTTAGCGGGGCCGATTCCTCCTTTTCACCATTTTTGGGCTTTTCTTTCTCCTCCGTGCTGTTTGCTTCTGCTATGCTTTCTTCGTCATTTTCTTTTGCCAGGGGAGAAGGCAGGTCTTTTTGCAGGGTCATGAGGTAAAGGGAGTTGGTCATTTCCATGTCCTGGTTTGACTGGTCAAACCAGTTGACCACCGGCCCGGCATCGGTAGAGGCCAGCAGGTAAAGGTATTTGCCACTGGGATCAAAAGTAGGAGAGGAGACGCTGGACAGACCATCGGAAAGAGGGTGGGTGGTTTGGGTATCCAGCGAATAGGCAAAGGCCTGCTCAAAGTTGGTTTCGGTAATGGTGGTATAGGCCACCCAGCGGGAGTCGTGCGACCAGGAGCCAAACAAATCCCTGAAGGGGCCGGGCACGTACATGTCGTCGGTGGCAATCTTACTCACCCGTCCCGAAGCCACATCGGCCAGGTATAGACTTCGGCCGTTATCCACAAAGCAGAGTTTTTTGCTGTCGGGCGACCAGTGCAAATAGGCGTAAAAGCCTGCGCCGGAGAGGGGAATGCGTTTCACGCTGCCGTCTTTCATGGCCCGCAGGTGCAGGGCGTATTCCCCGCTTTCGTCCGAGAAGTAGGCAATGGTCTGCCCGTCGGGCGACCAGGCGGGAAATTTTTCGTGCACACCGGGCGTTTGGGTGAGGTTGGCCGGGTCGCCTTTTTCTGCCGGAACCGTTACAATTTCGCCCCGGAAGTCAAAGACTGCCCGGGCCCCGGAAGGGGAAACCGACGCACTGCGAATGTAGCGCCCACCCGATACATAGCGGCTGCGCATTTCGAGCAGGTCGGTGGCAATGCCTATGCTGAGCTTGCGGCTTTGGGCAGTGGCCGGATCAAAGAGGTGCAGGTAGCCCGCCTGCTCATAGATGAGGTCGCTGCCATTGGCCGTCAGTGCCAACACGGGAAAATCATCGTACTGGGTGAGCTGCTCCACGGCTTTGGTGGTTAAGTTATAGGAAAACAGGTTGAATTCGCCATTGCGGTCGCTGCGGAAGTACAGCTGTTGCCCTATCCACTGTGGGCCTACGTCATTGCTGCCTGAGGCGGGTTTGGGTATTTCTTCCACTTCCCGGGTGGAGGTGTTGTAAATCCAGATTCTGGACTGTGTGCCGCCGCGGTAGTTTTTCCATTGGGTAAAGGCGTCGTAGTTGGGGTTGTAGGCAATGTATTGCCCATCGGGTGAGATGGAAGCACGAAAGGCGGTAGGGATGGGCAATTCCTCCGGCTGGCCGCCCGTAACGGCCACGGTGTAGAGTTTGGCGTGGCGGTTGGTGTGGTTGGTTCTTTGGGAGTTGAACAATACCCGGCGGCCGTCGGGGGTAAAGCCCCGCACCACATCCCAGGAGGGATGCCAGGTGAGGCGTTTGGGTACGCCTCCCTCCGCAGGCACCACAAATACGTCCGTATTGCCGTCGTATTCGGCACTGAAGGCAATGAGGGAGCCATCGGGCGAAAACACCGGATTGGATTCCAC
>RFHT01000596.1 GCA_003696835.1 Bacteroidota bacterium | reverse complement strand
TTCCAACGGAATGACCATCAGCACAGGCTACCGGCTCAACCTTTGAGCGGGTGGCCTTGCACCTTATTCTTTGGCCATATACACGGTGCGAATGGGAAAGGGAATGACGATGCCTTCCTGCTTGTAGCGTTCATGCAGGCGCTTGATGAATTCGTGACGGATGATGTACTGGTTTTCATAATAATCAGCGGCCAGCCACACCCGCATGTTGATGCTGCTGTCGGCAAATTCAGAGAAGCGCACCCGTGGCTGAAAGCTGTCGGGGATGTTGGGGTTTTCGCGCACCAGTTTTTCGGCTACTTCCAGCGTTACCTGCTCCACCTGCCTGAGGTCGCTGTCGTAGTGCACCCCCACAATGACGTGAAAAAAGAGGTTTTTTTGAACGGCAAAATAGTTGGTGGTAACGGAGCTGGCAATTTTGGAATTGGGGATGATGACGATGTTTTCCAGCAGGGTTTTGATTTCAGTGTTGCGCCAGTTGATGTCCACCACGTAGCCTTCCTCGCCCGAATCCAGCCGAATGTAATCGCCGGGTTTGAGCTGTTTGGCCACTAGTATATGCACCCCCGAAAACAGGTTGGAGAGGGTATCTTGCAGGGCCAGGGCCACGGCCAGTCCGCCCACGCCCAGGGCGGTGAGTATGGGTGTAACTTCTATGCCCAGCAGGTTGAATACGACAAGTGCCCCGCAAATGTAGGTGAGAATGCGGATGAGAATATGGTAGAGCGAAGTGGCTTTGCCTGCTTTGTATTTGCTGTAGCGGTCATAGACAAACACCAGCACCTCGCCCACAATGTAGGTGGCGATCACCACGGTGAGCACCGTTATGCTCTTTTCGAGTAAATTGGAGCTAATGCCGGCTATGGCTTCAATGCGGAGCATATTTAGGGCCATGACAACTCCTATGAGGGGGCTGATACTGGACAAAGAGCGCAGCAACACGCCCACATAAGGCAGGCGCTTTCTGCTGGCCTGTTTGCGAAACCGCTCTATGGCCCATTTGATCAAAAATTGCCCCAGCAGCAGCCCCAGCAGCAGGGCAATGGCAAAAATGAGGTATTCGTTTTGGATAAAAGTTTTCATGGCATTCAGGCGGGCTTGTCTATGTCCAGAATTTCGTTGCTGCTCAGGATGAGGCTTTGGATTTGCTCCTTGCTCAATACTTTGGTATCATTTTGAAACAAATCATTGCGAATATCTACGGTGAGTTTACTCATTTCATCCAGCAGTTTATCTATCATCTCTTCCGTCATCACCTCACTGCGGCTGAAATCGGCAAACACCCTTACAAACTTGTTGAAGCTCAGCAGCACTTCGGGGCTGCCGATAAAGGCAATGCGCTGGTTGAGCAGGCGCAGCTCCACGATGTCTTCCCACTTGATGCTTCTTTTCATGATGATGTCTTCGAGCTGGTTGAGCAGTTCCTGGTACATGCTCATTTTGAGGTTGAGAAATTGGATGCTCTCTTCTTTGCTCAGCTCCGCTTCGGTTTGTTTGCTCAGCAGAATGGAAGTGGTCAGTACCGTGAGGGCAAAGCCGATAATGGCGGCAAAAAGCTCAAATACGATGGGGGTTTGGCTATTGCTGAGAATGAGCCGGATGAGCAAATACCCCACAATGAGGGTTACGGCCAGCAAGGCCAGTCGTTTGGTGAAGAGGTCTTTCAAAGGTATTGTTGTTTGTGATGGTTGACAAATATAGGGAAAAAAACGCCTTTCGGTTATCTGCCCAAGTGTGAAAAAAAATAGAAGCCACTACCTATAGTAGCGGCTTCCCCTGTTTTCCAAAAACCAATTGAAAACCACATAATGATTCTCCAAACCCTTAATCTATGCTATGCTTACATGCCAAAGGCGTAGTAGAACTCACCGGGCAGGTCTTCATACACCCCTTCGAGCATCACTCCTCCTTTTTTACCTTCCAGGGCTTTGACCAGGTCATCCACTGATTTTACCACTTGCCCATCGACCTTGGTGATGATAAAGCCTTCGCGCATGTCGGTGTATTTGCGCAGCTTACCTGCATACAGTTTTTTCACCTTCACGCCTCCTTCAATGTCCAGTTTTTTGGCGGTGTCTTTGTCCAGGGTTTCAAACTCTGCCCCCAGTACACTCAGTACCTCTTTGTGTTCTTTCTTGAGCAGGCCTTTGCCTCCATCGCGGTTGTTGAGTACGACGTTGAAGGTCTTTTCTTTGCCTTTGCGATTGACGGTTACGCTTACCTTGTCGCCGGGGCGATGCTGGGCAATCACAGCCTGCAGCTCAGGCGAGGAGGTGACTTTCACGCCATCTACTTCCACGATTACGTCTCCGGGTTCAATACCGGCCGCACCGGCAGCGCTGTTTTCCAGCAGGCTGTCCACGTAGGCACCCTGGGTTACTTCCAGCTCTTTTTCCCTGGCCAGGTTGCCATCTACCGAGCGAATCATCACACCCAGTACGCCTCTTTGTACCACCCCATAGGTAAGCAGGTCTTCCACCACCTTGTTTACAATGTTGGAAGGTACGGCAAAGCCATAGCCTGCGTAGCTTCCCGTGGGGCTGGCAATGGCCGTGTTGATACCGATGAGACCTCCCTGCAGGTTCACCAGGGCTCCACCGCTGTTGCCGGGGTTGATGGCAGCGTCGGTTTGTATAAAGGACTCAACGGCAAACTGCTCCCGCAGAATGTTGATGTTACGGCCTTTGGCGCTCACGATACCAGCCGTTACCGTAGAAGTAAGTCCCAGGGGGTTACCTACGGCCAGCACCCATTCGCCCACCTTGATGTCGTCACTGTTGACCAGGGGCAGCTTGGGCAGGTCTTTGGCTTTGATCTGGATCAGCGCCAGGTCGGTGCTGGGGTCTGTACCCACTACCGTGGCCTTAAACACGCGGTTGTCGTGCAGGGTTACTTCCAGGTCGTCGGCATTTTCCACCACGTGATTGTTGGTGACGATATAGCCGTTTTCGTTGATAATCACACCAGAACCTGTACCAATGCGTACCTGTGGACCTCCGCTCCTGGGCGTCTCAAAACGGAAAAATGGCCCAAAGAGGTCGTCTCCACGCTCGCCAAAGAAATCTCTGAAGGGATCGGGCAGCTCGCGGCGATAAGCCTGAGGAACTTCTTCGCCTCTTCCGCCAAAGGTTTGGGTGGACTTGATGTGCACCACTGCATTTACGACTTTTTCGGCAGTTTTGGTGAAGTCCAGCGGGATGATGTTCCCTTCTTCGTCAACGGTCAGTACAGCCTGTTTTCCGGGCGTGGCATTGATGTGCTCTATGCGCACGGTTCCGTACTTGCTGGTTTGCATTTTCTGGTAAATGCCCAAAGTAGCAAGGGTTACCACCAATGCAACAAGTCCGCTGTATAAGATATTTTTATTCATAACAATGAGGTGATTTGATGTTTGTAAGATGAATACTTGCAAGATGCATCATGCTCTTACGAAGCGTTTATTCATTCATTTTCAACGACGAATTTAATCAGGGGTTTTGCCGAATTCTGGCCGCTTCGTTGGTTAGGGGAATGCCTTCGGTGAATGGGGGTATTTGCTCGGTGAATGCGGGGAAGGAAGGCCGAAGATGCCTGTAAGGTGATACGCATCCCTGGATGTTTTAGTCACAAATATTCCCAATTTCACTCACCTAACTCGTGCCACTCATGGCAACTATTCAGCATATACATGCTGCAAAAAATGGGTGATTAAGCCGCTTTTCGCTTCATTGGCCATTCGCCCGGCACTGAAGTGGCTTGGCTAGGGAGCCGGGCTGTGACAGAGCCATGCTCCCTAGCCCCGCGGCTTTAGCCCGGGGCTTCTTGGGAACAATTTTGTGAATGCTGAAGCCCGGCACTAAAGTGGCCGGGCTAAGGAG
>RFHT01000595.1 GCA_003696835.1 Bacteroidota bacterium | reverse complement strand
TCCTTTTCAAGGAGGAGTTGGAGGTGGTTAATACATTTCATTGAAAATGAGCAACTTACAACAATTGTTTTTTTCACCCTGAGGGTACTGAATAGTTACGAAACAGTTAGAAGTAGCTCCCTTTCTTTTGCCAGATGCATATAAGGGAAGGAGCCAGCATTCCAACGCATTGACGCATACAGCAAAAAATAAACGAGCATGATATAGGGTATAAAGCTCCTCTCCTATTACATCAATTATTTTTTGCTTCACTGCTTCTCGCATCATCTCAGCCTGGGCCTGCTGACTGATACCGTATTCGTGAGCTGTATCTGTATCTATTTGAATCACATAATAATCCACAAACTGAAATCCCTCCTTTAACGCCCCGGAGGCACAATATGCCAAAACCTGTGCCCATCCGCCCATGCTTCCTTGCTTGGCCACATCTGTGGCATCTCTCAGGGGTTGGTTATAGATAAAATCAGGTTCCTCGCCAAAATAGCCTATAAGAATATGCTCCAATACCACCTGATCTGTGATTCCTTCTGTAATAAGGCCAATGGTCATGATCAGAAGTTTTTGGGTAAACCTCCCAGATATCCTTTCATAAATGCCTCTGATAGCTTGAGTGAAGCTTCGGCACCATTGCCAGGTTTATGGCGGATTCGTTTAACTTTGGTGTGTCCCCGGATGTTTCTATCTACTACAAAAAGTCGCTGGCTGTCGTCATGCAGGTTAATGCCATCAAGCACAGCAGGGTTATGTGTTGTAAAGATAACTTGCTTCCCATGCCTGAGAGAAAGCTCATTGAGTACCAGCATGAGTTTTGTACATAGTTTGGGGTTGAAGGCCACTTCTATATTGTCTATGCCAAAAAAAGAAGGGGTATCCTTGCTAATGAAGAGACTCAAATAAAAGAGCAGATATAGAAATCCTTCATTTGCACTCCTTTGATCAAAATAGGCCAGGGCATCATCCAAATAACGGTCCCTGATATTGAGTTTTCTTTCTGCTTCCATTGCTCCATTTCCAATATCAAAGCCATCAAACCAGTCGAGTATTCGAAGGTGGTTGATAAGCTCTTCCAGGGGCCGATGCACGGTATCTCTGCTGAATACTTTCAAAAGCTTGAAAAGTCCCTCCCCCTTAACTCCCAGGGGTAAAATTTGCGATTCCTCCTCAAACTTCCGCAGGGCCGATTCTTCCGGAGAAAAAATGATAAAAGAACTCAGGCCAGTTAATCTCCCAAAAGATGCACGCTGAAACGGCAATTTATAATCTATTTCCGGCTCCTGGGCAATACTTCCGCTTTCCGGTTCTGGCCTGTCCATATCCATCCATTTGGCGTAAGGCTTATTCGAGTTAGCTAAGCGGTAAGTAACAGATTCCGGTTCTGAATGAGGTGTGGGGGTTGTTCGAAAAAAACGGAGTTCAATGGGTTTCTCTGTATGGTCAAGTTCAAAACCCGAACGCATTAAAGGAGGCTCGGTATATCGGATTCCTCTGGATCCCAAAAATTCATGGTCCAGTTTCTCTGCCGCTGCTGCCGCACCAAATGCAATGGCTTCCAAAATATTACTTTTTCCTGAGCCATTTGCCCCCACCAGCACATTAAAGCGCCCCAACTCTATTTCAAGATCATAAATAGATTTGAAATTGCGAATAATGATCTTTTGAATAGCTGCTGTCACAGTGTGCAAATTAGGCATGATCGGGCAAATATAATCATCTTTTCCCAATCTTTTGCTCTGCCGAAGTATGGGCTGCCCCTTTGTCCTGCAGGCGGGGATCGGGCAGATAGAGGTATTTTTGTATGGCCGTTAGTTCTATGGAGTAATGGCCAAACTCCTGCACCACTTTGCCGCTGATGAGGTAGAGCCCGCGCCCGGCAAAAGGGCGCTTGCGGGCAGTACCGGGAAAGAGGGTTACGTCAAAGGTGCAGCCCTGCTGGTCGAGAAAGTTGGCAAAAATCATGGGGTCGCCTTTGACGGTGGTGGTAGTTTTGGTGCAGATCAGATAACCCAGTATGCGTACCTGCTGATTGAGGCAGGCGGACAGGTCTTTCTGGCACACACATCCCTCCGGCAGGGCGGGAATGAGCGAAAAAGGCGAACAAAGGGGAAAGCCCAGCAGTTCCATTTGGTCGTAGGCGTCTTCGAGGGGCAGCACTTCCAGCTCGGGAATGTCAAAATCCCCTTCAGCAGGTACAAACAACACATCGGGCTGGCGCGCCTTCTGCTGCCGCAGGTGGTAGTTCATCTCCCACAGCAGGCTGTACTTGGACCTGCCCGTAAAGCGAAAGGCTCCTATGCGGATGAGGATTTCCATTTGCTCCCGGCTGATGGCAATGCGGCGCACAAAGTCGGCCATGCCAGCAAATGCCCCCCTGCGCCGGCGCTCGGCTGCTATCTCCCGCGCAATTTGGCCATTGAGGCTTTTGAGGTGTACAAAGCCCAGGTATATGTCCTTGCCGCTGATGGAGGTGAGGTAGCCGCTGTGCTGCACACAGGGTGCATGCACCTGCGCCCCCCATCTGCGTGCTTCGTGCAAATAAATCTCCACATCGTAAAAGCCGCCAAAATTGTTGATCACCCCCACCATAAACTCCAGCGGAAAATGGGCTTTGAGGTACAGGCTTTGAAAGCTCTCCACGGCAAAACTGGCCGAATGGGCCTTGGAAAAGGAATAGCCCGCAAAGCTTTCGATCTGGCGCCAGAGCTCCTGGCTGAGGGCTTCGTCATAGCCCTGGTCCCGGCAGGCCTGGAAAAAACGGCCTGCTATTTCGTCAAACTCCTGCTTGCTGCGCGATTTGCCCGACATGGCCCTGCGCAGCAGGTCGGCCTCGGCCAGGCTCAGGCCCGCAAAGCCATGCACCACCCGGATCACGTCCTCCTGATACACCATCACCCCGTAAGTTTCGGCCAGCAGCTCGCCCAGCCGGAGGTGCAGGTAGGTAAAGGGCTGGCCGTTGTGCCGCTCAATGTAGGTGCGCATCATGCCGGAGCGCGCCACCCCCGGCCGTATAATGGAGCTGGCCGCCACCAGCCCGCGGTAATCGGTGCAGCCCAGCTTGCACAGCAGCTGCCGCATGGCGGGCGACTCCACGTAAAAACAGCCTACGCTCTCCCCCCGGGCCAGCAGGGCTTTTACTTTGGGGTCCTGCTTAAACTGCTCCACCTGGTGAATATCAACGGCTTTTTGCTGATTTTGGCGAATGATTTCTACCGTTTCCTGTATGTGGCCCAGCCCCCGCTGGCTGAGCACATCAAACTTGTGCAGCCCAATTTCTTCGGCTACGTACATGTCGAAATGGGTGGTCTGAAAGCCCTTGGGCGGCATGTTCAGAGCGGTGTAGTGGGTGATGGGGGCCTCGGAAATGAGGATGCCCCCCGCATGTATGCCCAGGTGGTTGGGCATGCCTTCGAGCAGGCCGGCGTAACCCAGCACCTGCCGCTGCAGCTTGTCCAGGCCCCCGGGCTGGTGCCGCCGGGCAATGAGGCCGTCTATCTCACCTTTGGGCAGCCCAAACACCTTGCCCAGCTCGCGTATGCCGGCCTTGCCCTTGAAGCGGGTATAGGTGGCCAGCAGGGCCGTGTGGCTGTGGCGATAACGCCTGAAGATGTACTCGATGATCTCGTCGCGCTCTTTCCAGGAATAGTCGATGTCAAAATCGGGAGGTGAAGTGCGCCGGGGGTTGAGGAAGCGCTCAAAGTACAGGTCCAGTTCAATGGGGTCCACATCGGTGATGCCCAGGCAGTAGGCGGCTACACTGTTGGCGCCACTGCCACGGCCCACGTGGAAAAAGCCACGGGAGCGGCCATAGTTTACAAAGTCCCAGGTAATGAGGAAGTAGGCGTTGAAGTCGAGCTGGTCGATGATGTTGAGCTCGCTTTCCAGCCGGCGGCGGGCCTCGGCATGGCGGGGACCATAGCGCTTTTGCAGGCCGTCAAACACCAGTTTTTCCAGCAGTAGCATGTCTTCGTACTTGCCGCCGGTATAGGTTTGCCGGGTGCGGTTTTGCTCAAAGTCCACCTCAAAACTGCAGGCCTCCAGTAGTTTTTCGGTATTTTGCAGAATTTGGGGGTAGTCTTCGAAATGCTGACACAGCTGGCCAGGGGGCATGAAGGCCTGCTCTGCAGCTTCGTGCTGGCTGGCGGGCAGCTTGCTCAGCAGTACATTGAGGTCGATGGCGCGCAGCAGGCGGTGGAGGTTGTGGCCGCGCTTGCTGGTAAAAGTGAGGGGCTGCAGCACCACCAGCTTGTCCTGGCGGTGGCGGTAGGGCGAGCGCAGCAGGTGGCGGGCTTCGTGGGCCTGCACGCCCAGAAACTCGTGTTCCGACAGGCTGGAGCGGTCCTGCCGCTTCCAGGGATAGACCACAAAAGCATGCGACCAGGCGGGAGGCAGGTCGGGGAAGGGGCGTTTTTGCAGGGCGTAGTCGGCATAAAAGCGGTTGATTTCGGCAAAGCCACGGGCGTTTTTGGCCAGGGCTACGTACAGCAGTTCGCCCTGGCGGCGAAACTCCATGCCCACCACAGGCCTGATGCCTGCCGCCCGGCAGGCACGGGCGAAGTCGTAGCAGGCCGAGCTGCTGTGGATGTCGGTAAGGGCCAGCGTGCCTATGCCGTGTTCTTTGGCCAGCTGTACCAGCTCATCCACCGCCAGCACCCCATATCGCAGGCTGAAGTACGAGTGGCAGTTCAGGTAGAGGTTGTGGAAATAGCGCTTTAGCATGTGTCCGATATACGGCAGCCTGTACGAGCAACAGGCGGCACGCACTCCAAGTCCTAACAGTTAATTGTCCAGATCATACAACGTCCGAATGGTAATATTATTAGAATTTACACTAAAAAAAATAGCAAAATGTGGTGTAAACCCCCCCCCACCCGCTTGCCAAACAAGCCGGGAAAGGCTACTCATTCATACCAGTATGGATTAATTCATCAACAGATAATTCACCGCTTGGAATGAGCGCGTAATGTTTCTCATCCACCACTTCCAGTTTTAAAATAACGGCTGATTTCTTGAGAAGAATAGTTATTTTAATACAGCATATACCTGCTGCAAAAAAGGGGGAATACCCCAATAGTGCCTTCATTGACCATGCATACATGAAACTTTGTTTTTGTCAACCACCCCCCGGCCCCTCCTTATCCCACTACCCCGCTCGCTCGGGGCCTAAGGAG
>RFHT01000072.1 GCA_003696835.1 Bacteroidota bacterium | reverse complement strand
CTCTTTGCGCCTTGGCGGCTTTGGGGGCCATGCTTGTGGGTATCTTATTGTTACTATTAGCGCTCAAGCAACTACATCTTTATCCGCAGCTGAAACTTCAGCTCGGAGCGGGTGTTGCCGCTTATGCTTTCCAGGCCGGAGCCGATCTCATCCAGGTCCCGGAAACGGCTTTGGGCAAAACGCAGCCAGCATTCCAGGCTGCGGCTGACCTTCCAGTTGAGAATGAGGTAATACCTGCTGCCCGTGCGGTAATAGGGAGGAATAGAGAAAAAACCCAGCACGTCATTTTCATAGGCATATATGCGGGCGTCATAAGCCGGGGCGTCGAAGAGGGCATAGCGGGCCGTTAGACGAAGTTTAAACCCAAATTTATAAATCAGGTCCTGGTAAATGAGAAATCCCCGGCTGTTTTTCTCCGTTCCCTTGCGGTACCAGGAAAACTCCATGCGGTTGCGTACCAGTATGTCGCGGCCGATTTTGGTTTGAACATGCAGGCGGGCCTGCTGCTTATTGGTGGGTACCAGAAAATCCAGCTTCTGGCCCGGTGGCAGCTCGCCTGCATCCTGCTCCTTGTTGTCGCTGCGGTAGCGCACGTAGATTTGGGTGCCTCGTTTGGGCTTGTACTCCAGCTGCACCATGGCCTCATAGCCCCTGGAGGGGTAGCTGGCCCGGAAGCGGTTCCACGCAAAATAAAACTGGTCGAAATAGGAACTGATCGTCCACTGTGGGGTCGGGTGAATGGACAAGCCCAGGTACAGCCCGCTTTCATTTTGCAGGGTGGTGGGGCGCTCGGCAAACACATACCCCCGGCTGGAGTGAAAATCCTTGCTGAAATGCCGCAGGTGCAGGGCCACATCCACCGTAGGAGCCAGGCTGCTCATCACGCCCGCCGCCAGGCCTATGCCCCCCGATTTGGAACGGGCCACCTCCCCGAAAAAGTTGAAATTCTGAAATACCCAGTCCACATCCAGGGCCAGCAGTTCGTTTTGGCTTCCGCGAAAGTCAAACTGGTTGTAGGCATTCAACGGGCGGTTGATTTCACTGTCAAATTGCTGCAGGTAAAAAGTAGTGCCAATGGTGAGGCTGCGGTTTTGGTAGGCCAGCCTGCCGCCTGCCAGGCTTTCACCTATGGCCCGGCGGTTGGCCAGTTCGGAAGGGGTGCGGTGCAGGCCGCTGGTTTGTATGCTGGACACCAGCTCCACCTCCTCGGTGAGGGTATCGCGTTGTTGTACCGAGGCATCGAGTTGTACTTTGGAAAAAAAGCCGGTAAAATAGAGCTGGCCCAGGGCAAAGGTGCCTGCCACGCCCCGCATGTACTGGTTTTCGTTTACCGAGGCATAAGGCCGTATGCCGTAGGCAGGCATTTTCACCGAGTTGATCACAGCGGCCCCCTTGCCAAAGCCCAGGCCGCGCGAAAGGGCGATGCCCTGCCCAAACTGCAGGGTGTAATCGCCTATGACGAGGTTTTTGATGTTCCCATAGCCCTGTATGGCCAGGTGGCCCGACAAAAAGTCGTAGCCGTACTGCCGCTGGCGGGGCTTCCAGCTAAAAGCTTCGCCGGGGTCCTTTTCGCCGGTGAGGGCGAAGCTGAAGTTGGGGTTGTAGCGAACGCGCAGGCGGGTATAGGAGCGGTAAGGCGAGCCCGCATAGCGGGTGCTCAGCAGCGTATCCTGCCCCACAGGCTCGCCTGCGTCATTCAGTATGGGCCTGAAGGTGGTGTCGGCAGCCGTGTACCCCTTTTGTTCTTCCAGCACCCACACCAGGCGGGAAATCAGTTCACCTTCAAGCCCCTGCAGCACTTCCTCCGGGGGCGGGCCGGCCGGGTGCAGGGTGCCGGGGCTGATGTCTTTAAGGCGGGATTCGTTGCAGGTGACATAGGGTAAAAACTGCTCGATGGCTGCGGGGGTAAAGCCCTTCACCGCCTGAAGCTCATACACACTGGTGAGCTTGCCAAATTGCTCAATGTGACGCTGCAGGTTGTAGATCATGAGGTCATTCATACCGGGCAGCAACCGAAGTTCTTCCGCCCCGGCCGTGTTCAGGTTCAGCGGGCGCCTGCGCAGAGACTCCAGATAGTCGGTGAGTTCAGAATAATCCACCTGCTCCTCTACCTCAGCATTCAGAATGAGGTCTTCAATGGCCTGGTCGATGCCCGTTTCCTCCTCCAGGCTCAGCGTATCGGTCTGGGCCATGAGCTGCCCGCCCAGCAGCAGCCCCATGAGCAGGGCCAGCTGCCAGTGGAAGAATGCCGGTATGCGCTGGATCGCCTTCATCAAAACAGACGTTCTTTGTTAGTCATTTCCAATAAAATACACGAACTCCTCCCTCAAACTATGCCCAGCTTGGCCTTGGTGTCGCCCTTCACGCGCTGAGGGTTCTTCCTGGCTAAGCTGCAAAATTAGGCCCTGCCTCCTAAAACCCATAGTTCACCGACACGTGCGGGGTATAGCCCAGGCGCTCGTGGTAGCTGAAGGCCACATCAATGTGGAGGTCGTTCAGCACCAGCCCCAGCCCGCCGTTCAGGCTAAGGGGCTCGGTACTCACCCCTACCCTGGCCCGCAGGGCGGGAATGATGGCATACTCTATTCCTCCCCGAAAAGAAACGGGATGGTCGATGTCTTTTTGCACGTCGGCCACCACCAGCAGCTGCTCAGTGGGCTGGTAGGCAAGGCCGGCCGTAAAGATGGTAGGCAGCTCTTCATCCAAGGATTGGCCGGTGATGCGCCCCCGGCTCACGTTGTAGGCATACACCCCCAGAGAAAGCTGCTCGCTAATGGCCGTATTGATGCCCACATCCACGAAAAAAGTACCCGTACCGCCATAGTCCGCAATGTTGAGACTGGCGTAGTTGAGCTTTACCCCTAAACTGAGTACATCCACCACACTGATGGCATAGCTTAGCCCCAGGCTGTTTTCCCGGTAGGCATCAAAGCCAAATGAAGAAGCACTGAGGCCCACGGCCTGGGTTTCGCCAAAGGGCAGTACCAGCCCGGCACTGCCGTAGGTGAGCTCCTTGAGGCCGAAGCGCCGCTCGGCATACGCCCCCACCTGTATGCCCTCTACACCGGCTATGCCGGCGGGATTGTGAAACACATTCCAAAAGTCGCCCCACACCCCCGTGTAGGCATAGCCCAGGCTGATGGCCCGTGCCCCGTTACCAGGCGAGGGCTCCAGGCCCGCCAGGCTGTAGCGGGGAAGGAGCAGAGACAAAGCAAATAGTGCAACAAACTTGAGCTGGGATGGCTTCATGAGATCGCATTTGGCTTTGCAACAAATAAAGCAAAAATCTTACGTAAATACCCTTTCTGCCCCAAATTTCCCGACAGAATTGCCCAAAACTTAATATTTGTATGAAAAGCCTCGTTCACACACTTGTATCATAGCAAACACTAAGCTTCATTTGCGGGCATCATGAGCATGTTGGCGTATCAAAAAGCACTTGACTACTTGCATTATCTGCTTCCGGTTTATGAGCAGGACGGGGCTGCCGCCATCACGGCCGACCTCACCACCATACGGGAGCTTTGTTACCGGCTGGGACTTCCCCAATGGAAATTTAACAGCATACATGTGGGGGGCACCAATGGCAAAGGCTCTGTGGGTGCCATGCTGGCCAGCATACTCAAGGAAGCCGGCATCAAAACCGGGCTGTTTTCGAGCCCGTATCTGAGGGAGTTTACCGAGCAAATCCGGGTAAATGGCAAAGAAATCTCCAAAAAGGAGGTGGTGACCTTTGTGAGCCAACACAAAGAAACCATAGAAGCCCTGCGTCCCAGCTTTTTCGAGCTAACCGTGGCCCTGGCCTTCTGGCATTTTGCCCGCTCGCAGGTAGAGCTGGCCGTCATAGAAGTGGGCCTGGGCGGCCAAACCGATGCCACCAACATCATCTCACCGGAGGTGAGCGTGATCACCAATGTGTCTCATGACCACCAGCAACTGCTGGGAGAAAGCCTCGGGGAGATTGCCATCCAAAAGGCCGGCATCATGAAAAAATTTACCCCCGTGATTGTGGGAGAGCGGCAAGCAGCCACCAGCGAAGTATTTGAGCAACAAGCAGCCAGCCTGCAAGCGCCTTTGCGTTTCGCTTCGGAGCGGGTGGAGGTGCAGCGCCTGGAGTACGACTGGTGCCATCAGCGCTTTGAAGTGAGCGGCCAGCTCAATGAAGTCCTGCACGGCAGCTACATGCTGGGGCTGGCAGGCAAATACCAGGCCCAAAACCTGGCCTGCTGCCTGTGTACGCTTGAGCAATTGCTCGAAGACGGCTGGGACATCCCCCTGAAGGCCATTAAAAAAGGACTGAAAAGGGTGCGGGAAAATACCGGCATTACTGGACGCATGCACATCATCCATGAACAGCCACTTACCCTCTGCGATACTGCACATAATGTGGCAGGGGTGCAGGCCGTAATGGCCCAGCTCGAAGACATACCCTATCAAAAGCTGCATGTGGTATGGGGAATGGGGGCAGAAAAAGACCACCAGGCCATCATTGCCCAGCTACCCAAAGACGCCCGCTATTACTTCGTACAGGCTAATGCCGGCCAGGCACTCAAAGCAGAAGCGCTCTACCAACTGGCCACCGCCGCAGGCCTGCAGGGCCAGCTCTGCGCCAGCGTACAGGCCGCTCTGGAGCAGGCCCGCCGCACTGCTGCCACAGATGACCTCATTCTGGTAGGCGGCAGCAACTACGTGGTGGCCGAAGCCCTGGGCTGAGCAGAGCCGTTGTATCTCAGCCCGATATGTTGTAGATTTACCTACCTCAACGACGACGGCATGTTTCAATTTTTCAAAAACAACCATCGCCAGCAACCCCCGGGTCCCTCCACCCCCAAAATGGTGGACCTCTATGGCGCCCCCCTGCGGGTGGGCGACCTGGTGGAAAGCATGCGCTACGACCTGGGCGTGTGCAAAATTGTGCAGGGCAAACAGGGACTGGAATACGAGTCTGTAGAAACCGGGAAAAGGGTGCTGTACGTGCTGATGGTGGATGCGGCAACCTCCTTTCAAAAGGTGAAAAAAATCAGCTGATCTACGCTAAAAATGAAAGCCTTCCTTGTATCCAGCCTGCTGCTTGCCCTGATGAGCAGCAGCCTGCCCGCCCAGAAAGCCTCCGATTATGGCCGCCAGGCCATGGAGCACGCAAAGCTGGGGGAATACCGGGCCGCCATAGCCGCTTATGAGCAGGCCATTGCCCTGGCACCCCAGACCTACAAATACCATTACTACAAGGGGGTATGCCAGTATGAGACCAGCCAGTACGAGGCGGCCATCCCCTCTTTTGACGCGGCCCTGGCCCTGCGCCCAAAGTCGGCCGAGGCCTACTACCACCGGGGGCGCTGCTACTTCTTGCTGGACCAAGCCGATAAGGCCCTGGCCGACTTCGACAAGGCCATTGCCTACCAGGCACATACAGGCGACTACTTCTACGAACGGGGCCGCTGCAAAGCGGCCCTGGGCAGACATGCCGATGCCCTGGCCGACTTCGACCGCGCCATTGAGCTCATGCCCCGCATCGGCCATTACTACGTGGACCGTGGCCTGAGCCGGCTGGAAACCGGCGACCAACCCGGCGCCTGTGCAGACTTTGAGCGTGCCAAAGACATGCACGCCTTCAATGCAGGCTATTTGTGGCTCACCCATTGCAACGACAAACCCTGACACATGAAGTACCTCCAAATCCGCGACGCCCGTATTCCCGCCCTTGGGCTGGGTACTTACGGCCTGTGGGGCGATACGGCCATTCAGATGGTAACCCATGCCCTGCAGGTGGGCTATCGCCACATTGATACGGCCCAGGCCTATGACAATGAAGCAGAAGTAGGCTGGGGCATACGCCGCGCTGGCATCAGCAGGCAGGATCTCTTTGTAACCACCAAGGTGTGGTACACCCGGCTGGACCGCAGGCAGTTTCTGCCCTCGGTGGAAGAAAGCCTGCGCAAACTGAGGCTGGATTACGTGGACCTGCTGCTCATTCACTGGCCCTCTGCCACAGTGCCCCTGCAAGAGTCGCTTGCCGAGCTAGTAAAGGCCCGCGAGCAGGGCCTGACGCGCCACATCGGTGTGAGCAATTTTACCCTCAAAATGCTGGAGCAAAGCCTGGAGTTTGGCGCACCGCTCATCACCAATCAGGTGGAATACCATCCCTTTCTGCAGCAGCAGCGCATGCTGGAACGGCTTAAAACCGAAGGCCTCATGCTCACGGCTTATTCGCCCCTTGCCAAAGGGCAGGTGGTACAGCATGAGCTGTTGAAACAAATTGCAGAAAAATACCAAAAAACCCCTGCACAAATAGCCCTGAGATGGCTCATACAACAAGAACATGTGGCCGCCATCCCCCGCTCTACCAAAGCTGAGCGCATCAGCAGCAACCTGCATATTTTCGACTTTGAACTCTCCGGAACAGACATGCAGCAAATCAGCAGCCTGGGCCGGGAAAACCGCCGCCTGATAAACCCTTCCTGGGCCCCGCAATGGGACCCGCCGGGCTAGCAGTTGTTGCATGCGATTGTGTGCTCCTAAGCCGCAGGAGAGGTTTCGGCCCTGCATGCCCCACGCACGGCCCAGCTTTTCCGCTTACGGGATTTTACCTCGTTCAACAACCTGACAGCAAGTGCTGTTTGGGGCGGTTGTTGTATTATACCCTTCCATCAACACCTCTCAGGTGTCACCTTGAGGCTAGGCGGTGTGCTGGCCCTGTGCGCCGAAAGGTCTCTTACCTGCTGCGTAGTGGGCGTTTTCTGGCCTGCTACCGGCCCCAGTTACAAACTGGCGCCGGCAGACGAGTAAACCCGCATCAACACCTCTCAGGTGTCACCTTGAGGCTGGGGTGCGGGCTGGCTTGGTGCGCCGAAAGGTCTCTTACCTGCCGCTCAGCGGGCGTTTTCTGGCCTGCTACCGGCCCCAGTT
>RFHT01000594.1 GCA_003696835.1 Bacteroidota bacterium | reverse complement strand
GGTTATTGCGGTAGTAGGCCAGCGGCTGTTGTACCGATTCGCCCACAGCTTTTAGCGCTGCAAAATGGATGACATCGCTAATATGGGGGTGTCGTTCAAAAAATGCCTGGGTGGCAGCTTTGTCACATAAGTCCAGCCGTTCAAATACAGGACGTACCCCCGTGATGTGGGCAATGCGGTCAATGACCTCCTCTGAAGAGTTGCTCAGGTTGTCCACGATGACAACTTCAAAGCCCTGCGTTTGCAGCTCTGTTACCGTATGTGAACCTATGTAGCCGGTGCCTCCTGTTACCAATATTTTTTTCATAAGTATGATGTTATTTGCCCGATATAATATGAGTGTATGCTACCAGCAGGTCGTTGGGAGGAATATGCCCAAAATCAGGGTGTACTCCTCTGGCCGGCAGGCTGGAAGCGGGAAAATGTTCATTGATTTCTTTTTTGATGGCAATGCCTGCCTGGCGATACAATTCCCGGTAATGGGGCATGCGAAGCCTGTTTTGAGCCTGAAGAGGATTTTCTATCCACTTCCAGGCGCGCTGGGAGTATTGCAGAAAGTGAAAGGCAGGCAGCCTGGAGTCGAAATAGCTGTAATGATCCACCAGATCAATGTAATGACTCATGATTCCCCCGGGGCGCAGCACGCGCTGCAGCTCCGGCAGCATGGCGGCCAGCACCGTCGGCGAAATGTGCTCAAAGGTGTTGTTGGATACAATTAAATCGAAATGATCATCCTCAAAATGCAAAGAGCGTGCATCCCCATTTATGAAGAACAAACCCAGCGCCTCCCCCAACTGTTCCAATTTGTGGCAACGATTTGCCACCTGAAGGCGTTCAAGCCGCTGCGGCAGCAGGCCGGGCAGCATGGCAGTCAGTCGCTTCCTTCCCAGGTCCCGGCGCAGATAGGCCAGCAGGTGGTGAAGCTGTTTAATCTGGAGAAGCGGCTGCACGTCCAGGCTGTAAATACAGGACACGCCGCAAAGATAAAGCCCCAGCGGCACAAGCGGATACCATCCTGTACCAATTTCCAACACCCTTTGGGGTACTTGCCCGTGCTGTTCCTGATAGGCATGCAGGTGCCGGCTGACATGTTCAAGGCGGTCGGCAACAAAGTCCGGCCGCAGGCGGAGCTGGCCCGATACATGGCGCTGGAGCAGGGTGTTCAGCTGCTGGCTGGCGGGCAGGGCTGAAATGATTTTCTGTACAGATGCCTTGATCAACCAGTGAGGCATAAAAATTGAAATTTGCTACCAGCAATCAGGACCCAAGCAGCTCGCTGAGGTCGCGCGCATCCAGCGACTTGTAAATATCTTCTTCCACGGAAATGATGTCGTCTGAGAGCTTTGCCTTTTGCTGTTGCAGCTGGAGGATTTTTTCCTCTATGCTGTTTTGGGTAATGAATTTGTAATAAAAAACCGTTTTCTTTTGCCCGATACGGTGGGAGCGGTCAATGGCCTGGTTTTCCACGGCGGGGTTCCACCAGGGGTCGAGTATAAACACATAATCGGCGGCCGTGAGATTGAGGCCTACCCCTCCTGCTTTGAGGCTGATGAGAAACACCTGAATGTTCTCGTTCTGCTGAAAAGTTTCCACCTGTTCCTGCCGGTTTCGGGTGCTGCCGTCGAGGTAGTTGAAGCATATCCCCTCCTGCTCGAGGTCGTCGCGCAGCAGGTGCAGCATTTTTACAAACTGGCTGAAAATGAGAATTTTGGAACCCCGCCTGGTGATCTGTAGCAACAGCCGCTTTACCTCCTGGTATTTACCCGACTGATCGAGCTGGTATTTGTCTTTTTCGATAAGCTGAGGGTGAATGGCAATTTGCCGGAGCTTTTGCAGGCCGGTAAGTATATTGAGCTTGTTTTTCTTCCAGGTATTGGTAGAAATCAGCTCCATGAGGTAGTTGCGGTAGGCGCTGCGGGTTTCTTCATACAGTTGCTGTTGGGCCTCTTCCATTTCGCAGAAGTGCAGCTTCTCTACTTTGGGAGGCAACTCTTGCTCCACCTGATGTTTCTTCCTCCTCAAAATGAAGGGGTTGATGATGCGTTTGAGTTTGGCAGAGCGCACTTCGTCCTGCTCTTTTTCTATGGGGGTGACATAAAATTTCTTGAAAAACGTTTCCCCCCCCAGCAATCCCGGGTTGAGAAAAGCCATTTGCGACCAAATGTCCATCACGGTGTTTTCAATGGGCGTTCCGGTGAGGGAAAGCCGGTGTCGGGACTTGAGTAGCCTGATGGCCTGGGCAGTTTTGGATTCGGGGTTTTTAATCATTTGCCCTTCGTCCAGGATGATGTAATGAAAGGGAAAATTCTTGAGCAGGTCCACATCCTGGCGCACGATGCCATAGGTGGAGAGTACCAGGTCATATCCCTCAAAGGCCTGGGGGTCCTTGCTGCGGTTGATGCCCGTGTGGATGTGCACCTGCAACTGGGGAGTGAATTTGGCCGCTTCATTTTTCCAGTTGTAAATGAGGGAAGTGGGCATGACCACCAGAGAAGGGGTGGTGTTGCCAGCCTCTTTTTCGGCCTGCATCAAACTCAGGGTTTGGAGGGTCTTGCCCAGGCCCATGTCGTCGGCCAGTATGCCGCCCATCTTGTGTTGTTTCAAAAATACCAGCCAGTCGTATCCCTGCGCCTGGTATTTGCGCAGGGTGGCCTTGATGTTTATCGGAGGTGGGGCAGCCGGCACCCGGTCCATTCCCTGAAGCGCCTGTAAGTTTTGCATCAGGTCTTTTCCGGCCACGGGCAGGTTGAGCAAAGGAGCCTGATAGGTGCGTATCCGCATCAGTTCCCCGTTGCTGGCTTTGCTCACTTCCATTAAATGGCGGTAATCCGAAAACCATTCTTCAGGCAATATGGCCACCGTGCCGTCAGGTAGCCGGTATTCCCGTTTGTTTTTGAGAATGTGGCTTCTAAATTTCACAAAAGGAATTTCGTACCGGCCGATTTTTACTATGGCGCGAATATCAAACCAGTCGCCATTGGGCCGGGTGGTCATTTCAATCTCCGGCCGGCTGAGGTTGAGGGTTTGCTCAGGGTTGTGCTGGATGATGCGGATGCCTTGTGCCTCCAGCTTTTCCATATTGGCCGAAAGCCAGTTGAGACCCACCTCCCTGCCTACATACTCCCAGGGCGTGAGACTGTGCTTATTGGGGTGTATGCTTTCCAAAAACTGCCGCAGCTCTTTCTCCTGCTGACATGTTCTCTCTACCCGGTAAAACACATAGCGGTCGCCCTTTTTTTCCAAAAAAGCTTTAACTTTCCCCTCAGTGAAAAGCCGCATTTCAAAGCGGTTGTAGGATACTTTGGGGATAAAAGAAAAACTGTTGGGGTGGTTGTTTACCTCCAGGCTGAAAGAGGGAACGGCCCGGATGGTGCGTATCTCAAAGCCCTTGGCAAAAACGTCGTACTTCTCTATGATGCGCCTGACAAACTTTTGATAGTATTCCTCTTCCTTCTCCCTGGGAATGATAATAAAGTCTTTTTTTAGAAAGGGCTTCAGCTTTTTGCCATCCATGCCATTCTTGAAACTGATGAGTTTGCCTTTTAGCAGTACCCATGCAGGCTCATTACAGATAATAGCAGAAGCAGAGGAACGAAAATCCAGCTTCTCATCGCCCAGTTTGATGGTGGGATAGTAGCGGGTAAAGGTATCCTTACGCCTAAAATGAAAGAGCACACTTGCCTTTGTTTCCGAAACCTCTATGCGCTCGTGAGCAGGATAGCCATCGTGGGCCATTTCATACACCAGGCTGGCTGAAAGCTGCGGGATCACCCTGGCCAGCCGGCGCTGTACATAAGCAACAGCCAGCTCTTTTACCTGTCCTTTAAATTTGGTAGTAAAAAATGCCGTCAGCTCGCGTGGCTTTCCCCCAAAGCGCTTAGCTATGGCCTTGGGCGAAATTTCGTGCAGTAAGGGAATAAGGGCTTCGTCTGTGGAAGTCAGGTTTTTGGCAAACTGGCTCATATTTCCAGGAGAAATTCCCTGGTGGACCAAACTCAGCTCCCCATTGGGCAACAGCTGAACGACATGTGGGGAAATGAGATAACCCAGGTATTCGTGATGGTATAAGGCATAAACAATTTTAAAAGGCAGCGAAGCATTAACCAGACGCATAATGGATTGTGTAATATTTTTCTCCTGTGTCGTTATCTATGCAGGGATCAAATAAAAATAAGCTTAAAGGTACACATTATTCGGGGATTCTCAGGAAATTTGACAGATTTTGAGTGAAATAATTGTTAATTTTTCCAATCAGCCCCACTTTCATTTTTCACTACTTAATTTTTTATCCATGACCCAATTTTATGCTTTTGTAGTGGCCGTATTCCTGTGTGCAGCCAGCCTGCAGACCCTGCCGGCTCAGCAGCCCATTACCATCACCCTGGCCGATATGCCCAATGTGGGCGACGTGCCTTATTTCAGTGTGGCAGACACCCTGCTGATGGTTGAAGCCGGCCCTGGCGGAGCCAACCTCAACTGGGATTTCAGCCATTTAACCCCCATTTCCCAAAGACGGGACAGCTTCATCAGCGTGCCTTTTTTGTACCAGGCCTTTTTCTTTGGGGCTGATGTAGCCAGGTTTATCGATACGCCCGACTCCCTGGGCAATATTTCGGTGGATATCGCCTATGAGTTTTACAACAAATCTTCCTCCAGGTTTGAAAACATGGGGATGGGCTTCGAAGTGAACGGCATTCCCATCAGCCTCAAAAACGACCCCAGGGATGTGGTTTACCGCTTTCCTCTTACCTACGGCCATACCGATACCTCCCACAGTGTGGCGCAGCTCGACCTGACTTCTTTTGGGATTAACCTCTTTTATAGAAGAGAACAAACCCGCATCAATGAAGCCGATGCCTGGGGAAGCCTGACCACCCCTTATGGCACATTTAATGCCCTGAGGGTGAAAACGCAAATCACCGCCCGTGACAGCCTGGCATTTGACACCACCAATTTTGCCATTACCCGCCCCCTGCAAACGACCTATAACTGGCTGACCAATGGAGAAGGGGTACCCATGCTGAGCATCAACCAGTTCAGAATCGGGGGCACCGACCAGGTGGTATCTGTGAGTTACCGCGACTCCATCAGGTCGCTCAATAATGTGGGGATTTTTGATTCCCCTCAAAAAACACAGCTGCAGGCTGGCTTTTACCCCAATCCTGCCCGGGATCATATCGAGCTTCAGTTGGAAGCTGCCCTGGGCACTTCCTTTACCCTGGAAATCATGGACCTCAATGGCAGGGTATTGCGTCGCCAGCAACTGCATGCCCGTCAATTGACTGTGCCGGTGCACACTTTGCCTCCGGGCCTGTACCTGTTGCGGGTTCGAACCCAAAGGAAGCAATTTACCGGAAAGCTCCTCATAGAGGCGCGTTGACTGCCTCAGCTGGGCGTGGAAATGCCTGAAGCATGGGCAGCATGCACTTCGTTCAATACCTTCTGGAGCTTTTGGTAGGTTTCAGCAGCGGATTGAATCCCCTTTTCGGCTTGTTGTACCAGCTTATCTTCCAGCTTTTTGTTTTCTGCAAAAGGCCGGTATTGCAGTTGGAGGTCCTTGATTTCAAATTTTTTCCCGTTCAGCTCCTTCAGTAGCTGGGCGGTATTTTTTCTCAGAGCCAGCCGGATAAACGAAAGGAGGCTTTTTTCATATTTCAGCATCACATCCAGGGTGTCGAGCCCGGGCTTTTTTTCCTTTTTTTTCTCCTTGAAGAATAAAAGCACCAACTCGTAAAAGGGCTTGCGCAGCACCCGCTCCCAAAGCAGGAGCAAGCTGATGATCACAACTGTATAAAAGAGGGGAGCCCAGGAAGAGGCTGTGCCCGTAAAGGGCTGGGGCTGGCAGCTGCTGAGCAAACATACAGCTGTGCCTGTCCAGATTAGCAGGTTTTTCATGGATTTGGGTTTGATGTTACAAGAAAATGGCAGTGTCTATCAGAATTTACGAAAGATGAAGTGTTGGGTTGGGGCAAGATGCAGGCTGGAGCAAAATTTGAAAAATAAACATCCGCTGATAGGGGAATTTTGCTTACTTTCGGCTGCATGAAAAACAAGCTGGACGTACTGAGTCATACCTATGAGGTACGGACGTATCAGGTGGACCCGCAGGGCTACATGCATCCGGCGGCGATTTGCAGCATGTTTCAGGAAATTGCCGGTGAGCATGCCCGGCTGTTGGGCTGGGGATACCACAGCTTGAAGGAGCAAAACATGGCCTGGATGCTTTCCCGTCTGAGCATGCAGCTACACGCCCGCCCGATCTGGCAAAGCATGATCCGCATTGATACCTGGGTACGCAAAACCGACCGCCTGTTTTCCTATCGCGATTTTGAGCTGTACAACCATCGTGGAGAGTTGATGGTTTCGGCTACTACGGCCTGGCTGCTGCTCAACATGGAAAGCCGAAGGTTGCAAAGGGTGGACGTTATCAGGGAGCATTTTGCTCATTTTCCCCAAAAAATAGCCCTGTGCGAAACCCTGGACAAACTGCCTGCTGTTCAAAAAGGTTTGCCCATGAAGCGCTACCAGGTGCGTTACAGCGAACTGGATATGGTAGGCCATGCCAACAACGTGAGCTATCTGCAGTGGTTGCTCGATGCCTTTTCGCCTCAACACCTGGCTGCGCATTCCCTCCAATCACTTCAGATTAATTACCTGAATGAAGCCAAATGGGAGGATGAAATCCGGGTCAGCCGGGATCAGCATGAGCCCATTTACGAAATCAGTAGAACTACAGACGAACAGGTACTGTGCAGGGCCCGTCTGGAATGGGAGGCATCGTAGCCAGGCTCATGAACTCATGAAGGTGATTGTTGTGCGCTCAATTGCTGCATGGCAAAGTATGCAGCTCCCAGAAAGCCTGCCTTGTTGCCCATTTGCGCAGCTTCAATGCACAGAGTATCCCTGTACACTGGCATGCAATATCGCTGCGTAGCAGCTTTTACCAGCTCAATATAGGGCTTGCCGGCTTCGGATATGCCTCCGCCGAGAATGATTTTTTCGGGACTGAACACATGTACCAGCCCTGCAAGCCCATATCCCAGCAGCCGGCTGTGTTCCTGCATTACCTTCGTGGCCAGCGGCTCAGCCTGCAGGTATTGGTCAAATATGACTTTCCCGTTTATGGCTGCGTCTTCATCCAGCCCGGCCTGCTGTCTGTATTGGCGTACCAGGGCCGCAGTGGAGGCCACATCTTCCCAAAATACCTCTTTTCCTTCGTAGGTAAGCATGAGAGCACCCACCCCCCCGGCGGCATATCCATGCCCCCGGTACAACTGCCCATTCATAAATATGGCGCCACCTATACCGGTGCCTATGGTGAGAAACAGCAGGTGACGGCAGTGGGCATTATTGCCGGCCATATACTCTCCCAGACCCATGAGGTTGGCATCGTTGTCCACATAAACGGGCAGGCCCGTAGCTTCCCTGAGCAGCGTGGCCAGGGGCACCTGCTCCCAGCCCTTGAGATTGTCGGCCCCGCCCAGTACCACACCCTGCTGAATGTCCACTATGCCTGGG
>RFHT01000593.1 GCA_003696835.1 Bacteroidota bacterium | reverse complement strand
GCTGGTAAATACGGCTATGGGCCTGTGTATGAGAAAGTTGGTTGTAGATTTCATGTTGGGGTTCAGGGTTCAGGGTTCAGGGTTCAGGATGCAGGATTCAGGGTTCAGGATGCAGGATTCAGGATGCAGGATTCAGGACGCAGGATGCAGGTCGTAGCGCAGCGGAGATGCCTTTAAGGTAATTCAGGATGCAGGATGCAGGATGCAGTGGTAATCCCTGATTAATGTTGACCTGTCATCCCCTTGTGGGACTTTCAGCCTGCCACCTGTCATCCCCTTGAGGGACTTCCGCTTCGCTCCAGCCTGCCACCTGTCACCTGCTACCTGTCACCTGCATCTCCTCAGAAGCATCTCGGCTGGGCCAGGGTCTGCCCCTCTTTCACTCTGTCAGGGGCTTGCCGGCCACGAAATCGTAGAGCGTGAGCTGGCGCAGGCGGTAGAAGAAACTCCAGTACTGCTGCAGCTCGGCTATGTAGGCCAGGCGGGCTGAGCGCTGGGCCTGGGTAGCTGCTCTGAGCTTGATGAGGTCGATATTGCCCAGCAGAAAGCGCCTGCGGGTGATCTGGAACCGCTGGCGGGCTATGCTGGCCGCTTCGGCGGCGCGGGCTACCACCTCGCGCTGGCGATTGAATGCGCGGCACATGGCCATTACTTCCCGTTGGAGTTCCTGGCGGGCCAGGGCGGTTTCAGCTTCGGTGACCTCGCGGCTGGCCTGTGCCAGCTTGTATTGTCCTTTACGCCTGCCCCAGTCCAGTATGGGTACATTGAGGCTAAGGCTCACGTTTTGCAGTTGGTTGATGGGGCTGCTGTAGGCTTCCCCCAGGTTTTGACTGGTTTTGTTGAGCCCAAAGCCGGCATTCAGCTCGGCCTGAAAGCGGCTTTGGCGGCGGATGAGCTCCTCCCGCCGGGCGGCTTCGAGTTCCTGCTGGCGGTAGGCCAGCATGTCGGGGTTGTGGGTGGCGGCCAGCTGCCAGGCCATGTCGGGGGCTATGTGGAGCTGCGGCAGGGTTTCGGGCAGCACCACCGAGGAGATGGAGTCGTTGAGACCCAGGTAGAGGCGAAACTGCTCCTGGGTCTGCTGGCGCTCCAGCAGGGCCTCGCTCAGGGCCGTTTCGGCATCCAGCAGGGCCATGCGCAGCTCCAACAGGTCGTCCTGGGTGAGGGTTCCCAGGGCGGCCCGCTCCTGCCCGATGCGCAGCAGGGTGTCGGCATTGCCGTAGTCGTAAACGGCCATGTCGTAGCGCAGCTGCGCCTGTGCCAGGGCAAAAAAGTACTGCACACTCTGGTAGGCAATGGCCTCCTGGTCGGCCACAAACTCCCGTTGGCTCAGCTCGTACTTCAGCGGCTCGAGTTGCCGCTCCCACTTCCATTCGTTGAAGCCAAAAAGGGGCTGCCGCAGCCCGATGCGGATGGGAATGGCAGAGAAGTTGAGAAAACGGGCATCGCCAAAGTTTTCCAGCCTGCCCAGGTAGCTGTCCACGTAGATGTCGCCACCGGTGAGGCTGATGCGCTGGTCCACCGAGATGCGCACGTTGTTGGTGAGGTTGGACTGGAAAATGTATTCGTAGCGCGCATCCACGAAGTCGTATTCAGAGCGCACCGAGCGGTCGTAGTTGACCACATTGCCCGAAAAATTGACCGAAGGCAGGTAGGTGGCCTTAAAGCTGCGGTACTGCCACAAGCCCACCTGCAGGCGCAGGCTGGCCCGCTTGGCCGAGAGCGACTGCTGCCGGGCCAGCTCAATGGCCTGGTCCAGGCTCAGCGTCTGGGCCGGGCCGCAGCGCGGCCACCAGCAAGCCAATACAAGGAGGATGTGCAGTTTCATCGACAGAGAGGTAAAGGCAGAGGTGTTCATGAGCAGCAGATTGAGGGGAGATTTAAGGCTGATCTCAAATTGTTTATGTGATTAAATAATTTGATGATAAAGATAAATGCTTTTGGTTTTTGGGGCAAGTGTTGGTTGTGAATTTATCCCCCCTTGAGGCGCACCCTGGCATCGTGGCCCAGGTTGAGGTGGCCGCTGACAATAACGGGTATGCCGGCTTGGAGGCCGTCGAGTATTTCGGTCCACTGGCCATTGCTGCGGCCGGTGGTGACGTACTTCCATTTGGCGAGGCCGTTTTCGTAAGTAAATACCACGGCTTTTCCGGATCGCTGAAGCACAGCCTGAGCGGGTACGAGCAGCCTGGGGGGGCTTCGGCGGTCGTGCAGCAGCACTTCGGCGTGCATGCCGGGGAAGATGCGTCCTGAGGGTTGCAGTATGCGCAGCAGCACATAGATGAGGCCATCTTCCTCCACGCGGGGGTTGATGTGGGCTACCTGGCCCTGAAAGGTATCATGGGGCAGGGCGGGCAGGCTGATGGTGGCGGGCTGGCCGGTGTAGAGGTGTGGCAGCTCACTTTCGAGCAGGCCCAGGCGCAGCATGGCCGATGCGGGGTCGATGAGGGTAGCCAGGGGCTCGCCGGCCTGTACCTGTTGGCCGGGCCGGGCCTTGATGTCGGCAATGAGGCCGCTAAAGGGAGCATAGAGGCTGGCCTGCTGCAGGCGCAGGCGTGCCGCCTGCAGCTCGGTCTGGGCCTGGCGGTAGCCCGAGGCGATGTCCACACTGAGCTGCTGCTCCGGGTTGAGGCTGTCGCTGGCGCCCTGGCGGTGCAGGATGAGGCGGTCCTGCCGGTCGATGCGGGCCTTGAGCAGGGCGTCGTGTGCGCGCCTGCGCTCCAGGGCCAGCAGGCTGGTGTCGAGGCGGGCCAGCAGCTGGCCCTTGCGCACGCCCTGGCCTTCGGCCAGGGCGAAGTGGCTCAGCAGCCCCCCCTGGGCAAAGCTCAGGGGCAGCTCCCGCTGCATATATACCCGCCCCCCTGCCTGCAAAGGGTAGGAAAGGCGCTCAAAACGAGGGTAGAGGGTATCTACGGGGAAGGCCTGCTCTGCAGCAGGGGGTAGTTCGGTCTCCGCCAATGCTTCTTCTTTTCCCTGCTCTATAGCGTTACAGGCATACAGGAAAAGGAGCAGAACAATGAGCGTGTTGACATTCATTCTATTTCTTTAAGCAATTCGTCCAGTGCATATACATTGCCAGGGCTTTGAAAATCTACCCGTTCTGCTTTCCCTTGCTTCAGATACACAATCATGGGATAGATATTGTTTTCCCCTCTGAGATTTGCAAATGAACGATGGGGATCCAAGATAACATTTTCATAAAAAAAAGCCTCCTTTAATCTATTTTTTAAACTCTTAACAGAGTTGACCTCTGTAAAAATAAACCTTAGCTCAGGCTTCCCTTTTGCATAATCTATTACAAATTGTTCCGCAGAAGAAATACAGCCTTCGCACCCTCCTTGGGGGATGATGACATAGGCCCTTACTTTTTCCAATTCCGCTTCTTTGTCTGCCCCTTGTAGGGCTTCATAAACAGCCCTGAGATCTACTTCTTCTCCGGCATGGCTACATGCACTGCAAAGCATAATCAGGGCTAAGACATGCATGATGTAAGGCTTCCACATAGTATGATGATTGTGATGATTATGCATCAGGATTTTCTTCCAATACCAATATTTTTAGTCTTAATGTATCTTCTCCCAACTCTATATGTGGCCATCTTCTGATGTTCAGGCCTTCGCGGGAAACAAACATTAAGCCTTCTGCATACGTTTGTTTAGGAAGAAGACTTTCACCTATGTACTGGAGGTTTTCATCCAAAATAATGATGGAGGGTTGTTTCATTCTACTGATGTTGATGTCTGGATGGTGAAAATCTTGTTCGCTAATGGGCAAATGTGCTACCCGGTAATAGACTTTTCTGTACTTGTCATATAAAATGGCATAGTAGGAAGGGTTGAGCGAATGAAGCTTTGCTTTCATGTCTCTGGAAGGAGGGATGCGCTTGCTCAGGGAAAGCGATTTGATGTCTCCGAAGTACCGGCTTCCCGCATAATGAGGAGTCATAATGGTGTCCAGCAAGCTGGTTTCATAGACGTAGTGGTCAATGGGAAAACTAAATACAAACCTCCGCTTTTCGGGGTTGAAAGTGGAATACACATGCCTGAAGAGCTGGCCTCCCCAATTGCCTGAGAGGTAGGGAGGGGAATAACGGTTGGTATTGATGACCTCGGCGGTTTTCATATTCAGGATTTTGGTAATAGGCCGGTTCGATGCATTTTCGTCGCTCATTTCCCCGCCCAGATAACCCGAAATAAAAACAGTATCTCCCAACACCACCATGGGCTTATGGGTATATAACTGGGCAGTGGGCACATAGTTACCTGCACTGGGAGGTACCTCATTGAGGAAAAAATGCTGATATACCCTGGCGCCGGAATCCGTTAAATAAAGGGTTTTTCGGTAGTAGTTGTAGAGAAAAATGGAGTCGAAGTTGTGGAAATGAAAACCATCAGGGCGTCCCACTCCATGGGGCCCTTTTTTTTCGTATTGGATTTTGAATAAAAACTCCTCGGTATCATAGTTGTAAAAATAAATGGTATTAACTGTATTATTCAGAAAGGACAAGTAGCGGGTTGTTCCGCTATCACTGTCAATTTCGAAGTGTTGAACCGACTTTAAAAAAGGACTCGTCAAGCTATCCAGTGGAAAATTTTTTTCACCCCGCTCTACCAATACGTACTTTACCGGATGTACACCTCTTTGGTCATTTACCACTGTTTCAACCTGCTGGCACGCCATAAATAGCAACTGAAAGATAAACAGCAACTGGAACATACAAGAGGACTGATACATAGTAAGCTGTGTTTAAGTGAGGATAAAATTGTTTAGTTTCAGCAAAATGTTCGTGGAAAAATTTGAGTTTTATATGAGATGGTGCATTCCCTTATACCTTGGGAATGCACCATTGAGATATGAAGGTCTAATCTGATTCACCACCGCCTCCGCCTGCACCTTTTACGCAGTCATGCCAAATCCAGCTATCTACGCAATGGTAAGTGACACCACCCCCAGAATGCGCTTCTTCACAATCACCATCATTTTCTGAGGGTCTATTTACACAAGGCGGCCCAGCGACGAGGTTGG
>RFHT01000071.1 GCA_003696835.1 Bacteroidota bacterium | reverse complement strand
AATATCGATGGGGGTACTCACGACTTTGTTGATTTCGGCGGCGGCAAAGGCCAGGGCATTTTCCAGGGACAAACTGCTCATATCCAGTTTGGCGGTGTGGGTCGTTTTGTTGACCGGCCTGATTGCCGAAGGCTGGGTTTCAGGCAGCAGGGCGACGGTATGTACAGGCACTTTTGGCGGGCGGCTATTCAGCCTTACGGTCGGCTGCCCCATGGAAACCTCAAGCGGCTTGAGGGCAAGCGGGGGCTGCGCTGTAACACCAGCAACTATTGCCGGTGAAGGTGCAGGCTGTGAAACCTCCGGCTGAGGCAGTACAGCTGTATGTACGGATTGCATTTCCTTTACCGACAATGCTTGCTCAGTCGGCCTTGCAGTAGCCTGGTGTGAGTTGGCTTTTGCGACCCCTGCCAGCTCCTCTGCGGCGGGCGAAACGGCCGGCTGCCCGGATTCTATGGGCTGCTGAGCCATCAGCTGGCGTTCGAGCCGGGGGGCGTAGCGCAAAGTCCACAGCATGCCGAATATGATGCCAATAGATGCCGCCACTGCCAGGTAGGGCCACCATTTTTTGCGCCTGTGGGCTTTGGCTGCCAGCTGTGCTTCGATTTCGGGCCACACATCCCTGGGCGGTGTGGCTTCATAATGCTCGAAGGTTTGCTGTAAAAAATCTTTTGTTTCCATTTTATTTGTGATAATTGGCTTCATGTCGTTGGGGCCACTCAGCAGCCTGCCGCCCGGAGGTTGAGGTGCCGTATTTGTTTTTGCAGCAGGGCTTTGGCCCGTGAAAGCTGAGATTTTGAGGTACCCTCTGAAATATTCAGCATGAGGCTGATTTCCCTGTGTGAATACCCTTCTATACAGTAGAGGTTAAACACCGTACGGTAGCCCGGAGGCAATTGCTGTATCAGGTGTAAAATTTCGTCCCGGCTGAGATTTGTCAGAGCTTCTGTTTCCAGCTCTACTTTTTCCGCCTCCTCCATATCCACCATGAAGTAGCGCGACCTGCGGCGGTAGTGTTCGATGGCTGTGTGTATCATGATGCGTCTGATCCAGCCTTCCAGTGAACCCTGGGAGCGAAATTTTTTGATGCTCCTGAACACTTTGATGAACCCCTCCTGCAGGATGTCCTGCGCGTCCTGGGCGTCGTCGGTGTACCGCAGGCAAATTCCGTACATTTTGCGGTGGTACTGCCGGTAAAGCGCCCGTTGATAGGTTGGCTTTTCTTTCTGACATCCCGCTACCAATTCTTCTTCAGGGTACAGTTGAACCATATTTTTTGTGCTTTCAACAATCATAAGATGAAAGGCAGGCGAAAAGGGTTGCTTCAGGCTGCAATTTTTATGCTTCCGGGCGGGCGGCTGCAGTTTGCTGCTTACAAACTTTTGTTCTAAATTTGCGGGGAATTTTAAAAAGGTCAATAAATATATCAAGATGAAAATATCAGCAACAGATGTAAACAAACTGCGAAAAGCCACGGATGCCGGGATGATGGACTGCAAAAAGGCCCTGACCGAAGCCGGAGGTGATTTCGATAAAGCCATAGAAATACTTCGCAAGAAGGGGCAGAAAGTATCGGCCAAGCGCGCCGACCGCGACGCCAAAGAAGGAGCCGTATTTATCTACAATGAAAATGGTAGCGAGGCCGTGCTGATTGAGCTGAATTGCGAAACGGATTTTGTGGCCCGCAATGAGGACTTCATCGCCCTGGGCAACAAAATTGTAGAGCTGGCAGCCAAGGAGCAGCCCGCCGATCTGGAAGCACTCAAAAACCTCTCCCTGGACGGCAAGCCCGTCAAGGATGCCCTGGTAGATGCAATGGGTAAGATTGGTGAAAAAATAGACGTGAGCAAGTACGAGCGCATAGCCGGCGACCAGGTGGTAACTTACCTGCACCCCGGTTCGCGCATAGGCGTAGCTGTGGCCTTCGTGGGTGCCAATGGCAAAGATGTGGCTACGGTAGGCAAGGATGTGGCCATGCAAATTGCCGCCATGAACCCCGTGGCCGTGGACAAGGACGGCGTGCCCCAGGAAGTGGTGGACAAAGAAATTGAAATAGGCAAAGAGCAGGCCCGGAATGAAGGCAAGCCCGAGCAAATTATTGAAAAAATTGCCCTGGGTAAGCTCAACAAATTTTACAAGGAAAACACCCTGATGAATCAGGATTTTGTAAAAGATACCTCCAAAACAGTGGGCCAGTACATCAAGTCGGAGCTTGGTGGTGAGGTAAAGGTGGCGGGCTTCAAGCGCGTACAACTGGGGGCCGACTGATGAGGGTATGATTTTTTAATAAAGAGAGTTTTTCGAAGCTCTCTTTTTTTTTACCTATGTATAGGATTTGCCACCGGGTAGCTCCGTTTTTGCCCAATCGCACAGGTATGATTACCGTTTATGCCCAGGAGGATAGCAGGCAGTAGCTTGCTCGGCACTTTGGCAGGTTTTTTGGGAATGAAAATAGTTTTATTGAACACACTTTCTCCTTTTTTTATATATTTAATCCACAACTAACCAGAAATTAAATATGAGTATTCCTTTAAAATTTAAGCGCGTATTGTTAAAGCTGAGCGGAGAAGCCCTGGTAGGCAAGCAGGAGTTTGGCATAGATGCAGATACACTGGCTACTTATGCCCGCCAAATCAAGGAACTATGGGAAATGGGGGTAGAGTTGGCCATAGTGGTAGGAGGAGGCAATATTTTCCGGGGAGTGCAGGGAGAAGGCATCGGTATGGGGCGCGCCCACGGCGACTACATGGGCATGCTGGCTACGGTGATCAACGGCATGGCCCTGCAGGATGCCCTGGAGCAGTTTGGCGTACACGTACGCCTGCAGTCTGCCATCCCCATGGATAAAATTTGCGAACCCTACATACGCCGCAAAGCCATCAGGCACCTGCAAAAAGGCCGCGTCGTCATATTCGCTGCCGGTACGGGCAACCCCTTCTTTACTACCGACACGGCCGCCAGCCTGCGCGCCATAGAAATTGAGGCCGATGTGGTGCTCAAAGGCACACGCGTGGACGGCGTTTATACCGCCGACCCCGAAAAAGACCAAAATGCGGTCAAGTTTGATTCCATCTCCTTTGCCGATGTACTCAGCAACCGCCTCAACGTCATGGACATGACGGCCTTCACCATTTGCCAGGAAAACAAACTGCCCATCATCGTTTTCAACATCAATAATCCCGAAAACCTGAGAAGAATTCTGCTGGGTGAACCCGTGGGTACCCTTGTTTCCTGAATGCTTTTTCTATTTATTCTATACAGACATGCCCTGTACCTTTACCCGTACAGGGCATGTCTGTTTTGATGCTCCTGCCAGCACAAGTCCGCTATTTTTCTGCTGGTATGCTTGTACTTGCTCCGCAAAAAAAGTTAACTTGGCTTCTTCTCATTCCCATACCATCTATGCAAATCAAAACCACGGAAATCACCATTACCCCCAACAAGCTGTTCATCATTGCGGTAAGGCGGCATTTCAAAGAAAAAAAATGGCTGCTCCTCGCTTATCCGGTGGGCTTGTTTGGCTACATTTTTCTCATGAGCCTATCTTTTGGCCGGTTTCGCTACCTGGGTATCATTGGTTTTGGTCTCATGCTGGCCGTTCTGCTGTACATACTGGCCTATTATTGGGAAAAAACCCATTCCCCCAAAAACAAGCGCACCTTTCTGGCCCGAACCTATGAATTTGATCCCTTCTACATTCGTACGCGGGTAGCCGACGGCGCTGAAGCCGTTTATCGCTGGGACCAGATCACAAAAGTAGAGGTGTACCCCACTTACTACCTGCTCTATACTTCTCCCGTTCACTTTATGTACATTGAGAAAAAAGCCTTTCAGCACCAAGACGACCGCCGCCAGTTTGAGCGGCTGCTAAAGGAAAGAGGCCTGCAGGCCAGTACAAAGGCCTGATGAACGGGATAGGAGTTAGTATTTGACTACTTTTTTTGTAATAACCTCTGAGTCGATTTGCATGCGCACCACATACATGCCCGGTGCCAGCCAGCCCCCCTCAGCCTGGGCAGGGTCCCACTTGAGGCGATAATTGCCCCGTGGGTGGATGCCATGCATGAGCACTGCCACGCGCCTGCCTGCCAGGTCAAACATTTCCAGCCGTAAATCAAAGTACCTTTTCAGGCTAAAGGCAAAATGCACCTCCTCTGAGAAAGGATTCGGATATACTTCCAACTGCTTGTGTGCATACACAAGCGGCTCCACATAGGTACATATACCTGACAGGTTCTGGTCTATCCATTTCAGCCGCTGAGAAATCCAGTTTTTGAGGTAAGTGATCTCTGCCTGGTAAGAATTACCCACAAAATTGTTGGGCCATACGTACTGGCCCAAAACGGGCCAGCGCTCAAAGTTGCGTTCCTGAGCTCCTGCCAGCTCTGCCGTGAGAGAGTCGATGAGGGCATGAATGCGGTCCTCAGAAAAGGTACTTTCCCTCAGAGCCTGCCAGCGGGCATTTACCGCCTGGCAAAAAAGCGTATCCCCTGTAAGCCGCTCCCACCAGAAAGGGTTGATCCAGGCATCGCCTGCACAGATCTGATTGAAGCGCCTGAACTGCCAGCCCTGCGGCTGCCCGCCCTCGCAATAGTCGGCATTGCCAAAGGCCAGGTTGAAGTCCCAGAGCGGCCCCATCATCAGCTTTCCGCCTTTGTCTTTATGCATAAATGCGCTCAGCCGGTAAGCATCCACATTGCGGGTGAGTTCATTCATGAGAAAAAAGTCCACAAAAGAGGGCAGGTCAATAAAGGGCAGGTACCCCCTCTGGCGGTCCATAAACTCCTCGCTTTTGAGGGCATTTTCAAAATCCGTGATATACTGCCGTATGTAGGCTTGCTGCTCCGGTGCGATGTCTTCAGATTTGGGGTAGGCATACACAAACTCCGTGCGGGCCGGGCTGCCCGGCGCAGAAAGATGTGGCGAAAACCAGCTTTTGTCGCCCTGGCTGCGGTCGATTTTAATGATGTAGCCGCCGGTAAGGTCTTCGCCGCTTACTTCTTCTGGCGTGAGCGGGTCTATGTTTACGCGGTTTTTATCGCGTTTGATTTTTTCCATGAGCACATATACGCCCATGTATTCGTCGTTCAGCACGAGCTCACACAGGCGTGTGCGGGGCGCGTAGCGCCCCAGGTCGCGCCCCAGTTTGTAGGTCAGTATGTTGCGTATCAGGCTTTTGTCGCTGTAGGGGGCATACAAAATCCAGTCGTTTTCTTTGGGCATACCCAGCAGGGATACATTGTGGTTGCTGCCGTCGGGTTTTTGGGTCTCGAGGCCGTATTGTTTTTTGGGGAAAAACTGGGAGGAAGAGCCGCGAATTTCTATGCTGATGTCGCCCTCGTAGTGGTTGAAACCATCGCGCAGGCGGTTGATCCCGCCTGCTTCCTGGTACACTATGCCCATGCGGGCATGTATGCGGGGTTCGTCCAGTATGGGCCTGCCCTCGGTATCGATCACCACAATGGGCAGGTGCGACTCAAAGGTTTCGGAAATGGGCACAGGCGGCACAAACCAGGGCGGTGGAGCGCCATATTGGCGCTCGCTATCATTGACGCCAAAAGTGAGAAAAGGAATGGCGGAGAGATCGGAAGAGTTGGGGCTTTCGTTGTGTACCTGAATGGCCAGCACATTTTTGCCCGGGCGCAGCAGGCTTTCCAGTTGCTCTTCATCCCAAATGACGTATTCGGGCGTGCCTCCCTGGTACATCTGCGCCTCGCGCAGGCCATTGGCTGGGGCATCAAAGGCCGGAGGCTGGCCCGGGCTGCCTATATTGGCCCGGGCAATTTCCACGCCGTTGAGGTAGGCCACATAGGCATCGTCGTAGTCCATGTTGAGCACCAGTCGGCGCACGCGCTCCGGCCTTTCCAGGCTGAAAGCGCGCCGCATCCATACCGAAATACTCGGCGGAATGACTGTTTGGTCGTCATCATCGCCGTAGCCAATGCCGCCGGGGCCTTTGAGCCACTGGCTGTCATCGAAGTCCACAAAGCGCCACAGGGTATCCGTATCCGGGCCGGGAAGCAGGTAGTGCCATTCGTCGGATGCGTAAATGACCGTTTCCCAATGATCGATTTCCTGGGCAGCTGCCAACAGGGGCAGCAGCAAAACCCAAAAGCAAGGCCAACGCATATAAGTGTAAGCTATTCCAAGGTTAACAAACCCCTAATATACAGCTAATTGTTCAAAAAGCCTTACACCTGGCTCACATTCCCCTGCCAAAGGAAGATACCACGGGGCGGGCGGGAATGGCATGTGGAATGCGGGTGGGTTGCGGCAGGGCAATGGGCTTGAGCGGTGGAATGCCTTCCTTTGGTTGTTTGTCCTGGTAGAGGGAAACAAGGCGGTCAAACTCAATGAGGGAGGCCAGGGCGATTTGGGAGTAGTTTTGAGAAGAGTTGCCAAACCTGCGGTACTGGGTTTGCCACAGGCGGTTAACCAGGGGAATGCCCCCCTGCTGCGGGTTGATGGTGCGCATGACGCCACGCACATTGCCAGCCCCGGCATGGTACACATGCAGCACCATGAGGCGAAACCATACTGAGGATTCGTCGAAGGCCAGGCCCATGTCCTTCAGCAGGCGGCGCGTTTCAGGTATGCACACCCGGCGCATAAAGCGGGCAGTGGCCCAGGCAGCGCGTGCCACATCGGCGCGCTCGTCCACCTCCCGGTTCACAGTGAGGCCGTTGCGGATGGCCACTCCTCTCAGCAGTTGGAAAGGGCCATAGGCCCCCGCGCTGGATTTGCGCAATTTGCCCGGACTTTCGATCAGCAGAATGGCCTGGGCATACCAGGGGTCCACCCCTTCCTCCAGAAACACCTCAACGGCTTTGTCGATGTCGGGCACCACTGCCCGGTGGTTGTAGTAATGGCCTTTACCCGCCGTGATGTACACGCGGGTGTCCATGGGCATGCCCCTGTACACCAGTATGCTGTCCTTGAATACTTTTTTTTCCAGAGAGGAAAGCCCATCGTACAACTCCGTAGGGATGCTGTCCAGAATCTGGCGGGTGGCCGCGATGTTGATAAAGCTGACTTCCGGAGGGCTGTTCATGATTTTATGCCAAAATCGAATCTGGGAAAGGGTATCCCATTTTTCGGCATAGAGCTGCTGGTCGTGCACTACCCTACGGCTCAGCGAGTCGCCGGGAAATTGGACCTCCACGACTTCTGAGGCGTGCTGTGCACACAGCACTACGGGCATACAAAGCAAAAGCAAGGAAAGCCACCTGAGTAAATTTCTGATATTATACCACACACTAAATGAGCTTTTCCAGGTATAATGAACGAAAAAAGAATCTGTACGGTTGAAAAAATACCTTTCTTTGGTGCAAAAAAGGCACAAAGGCATGTTAGGATTTTTCCTGTAATTAATGAGTCAAGAATCATACCATTAGCGGCTGGGGCAATGCATTGCCCCAGCCGGAGAAAGCGGACCTCCTTGGTATGGCTTTTCTATTGGCGTACTTTGGGTGAGAAAAGGAAGGGAGTAATGAAACTGCTCAGGCAGGTATTCATGGGCAGGAAGAAAAATGAATGACAAGCTTCAAGAATGGAGAAGATTAAATTTTGGCGAATTGCTATTTTTTTTAACTAAATGAGCTTATGTGCTATTATTTTTTGTAAAAAAATGAGAACTATTCTGCATTTTTTTCTAAAAATTGCATCAAAATCCTTAAATTTGGGCTGAGTGAGCGTCAATACCTTAGATTACTATGGCTATACAAACCGATATTCGACTGGGTGATTGCAAAGAGGTACTGAAAGAACTGCCCGAAAATTCCGTTGATCTAATATTCACTTCCCCACCTTATGCCGACCAACGAAAAAAAACCTATGGAGGAATACACCCAGATAAGTATGTGGAGTGGTTTTTGCCAATCTCCGCAGAATTGTTGCGGGTGCTGAAACCCAGCGGGACCTTTGTGCTCAACATAAAAGAAAAGGTGGTAAATGGAGAGCGCAGCACCTATGTGATGGAGTTGATTCTCGAAATGCGTAAACAAGGATGGCTTTGGACAGAAGAGTTTATCTGGCATAAGAAAAATTGTTATCCTGGAAAATGGCCTAACCGTTTTCGGGATGCGTGGGAACGCCTGCTTCAATTTAACAAAAATAAAAAGTTTAACATGTACCAGGAAGCCGTCATGGTACCTATGGGCGACTGGGCAAAAAGCAGGCTGAAAAACCTGAGTGAAACGGATAAATCCAGGGATGAATCTAAAGTAGGAAGTGGTTTTGGAAAAAATATCTCTAACTGGTTGGCGCGAGACAAAGCTTACCCCACCAATGTCTTGCATCTGGCTACCGAATGCAGCAACAAAAACCATAGTGCAGCCTTTCCGGAAGCATTGCCCAAATGGTTTATTAAACTCTTTACCCGTGAAGGCGACGTAGTGCTGGATCCTTTTATGGGTTCTGGAACTACCAATTTGGTTGCACTTAATATGGGTAGAAACTCCATTGGAATAGAAATCCTGGAAGAACACTACCACATGGTAAAGCAACAGTTGAACACCCGCCAACTGCAATTATTTGAATCTAAGGTATGAACACCCTCTCCATCGATGAACTCACAGATTATGTAGAGCGTCATATCGGCCACTTTCATCACAAGCGAGTCGAACGAATCAAAACCCTACGGCTCAAAGACGTTCTCAAAAGAAAGAACCCGTATTTGTTTAAAGCTAAGCATTGCACCACAGCCGACCAGATTGTACGGGCTATAGCCGATGCATTTATATCGTCTAATGAAGAAACCCTTTTTGGTGATTGGCTGGAAGGACTGGCCATATTTATTAACCAAAGGGTGTATGGTGGACGCAAGTCTGGCATAAGGGGAATTGACCTGGAGTTTGACCTCGAGCGGATACGCTATATCGTCACCATCAAATCGGGGCCCAACTGGGGAAACAGCAGCCAGATTAATAAAATGATTGACCACTTTAATGCTGCACGAAGAATTCTCAGAACATCCGGGTCAAATGTTCAGGTAATTGCTGTGAATGGTTGTTGCTATGGTATCAGCACTTCGAATAATCAATATAAAAGCAAAGGCGATTATTTTAAGTATTGCGGACAGGCCTTTTGGGAGTTTATTTCGGGAGACCCCAATCTATATACCGATCTGATTATCCCGCTGGGCCATCGGGCAAGAGAAGAAAATATGACCTTTGAAGAATCTTACGGCCAAATGATCAATAAATTGGTTCGGGATTTTTCCAACAATTTTTGTGATGAAGATGGTGCAATCAATTGGGCCAAACTGATTCAATTCAACTCAGCAAGAAAACCCAATACTTAAGCGTGCAAACACAAGCAGAACAATTGGCTATTCTCAGGGCTTCCCTGGAGGGCGAGCTGTACGACGACCTGAGCATGCGCAGCCTCTATGCCACGGATGCCTCGGTGTACCGGGTGCTGCCGGTGGCGGTGGCCATGCCCCGCCACGAGGAGGATGTGCGCCAGCTCATCCATTTTGCCCGCTCTGCCGGGCTTTCGCTCATTCCGCGCACGGCGGGCACTTCCCTGGCAGGTCAATGTGTGGGAGAAGGTATCGTGGTGGATTGCTCCCGCTACATGAACCGCATACTGGAAGTAAATGCTGAAGCGGGTTGGGTACGCCTGCAGCCCGGCGTGGTGAGAGACGAGCTCAACCATTACCTGCGGCCCTACGGCAGGTTTTTCGGACCCAATACCTCCACGGCTAACCGGGCCATGATTGGCGGCATGGTGGGCAACAACTCCTGTGGCTCCTATTCCATTGTGTATGGTACCACCCGCGATCACGCACTCGAACTGAAAACCATACTGAGCGATGGCTCCGAAGCGGTATTTAAAGCCCTGAGCGTGGAAGAATTTGACCAAAAATGTCAGCTAAACACCCTCGAAGGGCAGATTTACCGCCAAATCAGGGAGGCCCTGTCCGATCCCCGGCGCCAGGAATCAATACGGACAGAGTTTCCACGTCCCGACATCCACAGGCGCAATACCGGCTATGCAGTAGATGTGCTGCTGGAAACGGCGCCCTTTACCCCCGGCAAACCGGACTTTAATTTTTGCAAGCTGCTGGCCGGCTCTGAAGGCACCCTGGCATTTATCACTGAAATAAAAATTCACGTGGACCCCCTGCCCCCACCCGAGCTGGGCTTGCTGTGCGTTCACTTTCACAGCCTGCAGCAAGCCCTCAGGGCCACCATCGTGGCCATGCGCCACCAGCCCAGGGCCGTAGAGCTGATGGACAAGATCATCATGGACTGCACCCGGGAAAACCTGCTGTACCAGAAAAACCGCTTTTTTATACAGGGTGAGCCCGAGGCCATGCTCATCATTGAAGCCGGAGGCGACAATCGCGCTCAGGTGGATGAGCAACTGCAGCAGATAGAAAGCGATATGCGGCAGGCCGGCTATGGGTATCATTTTCCCCGTATTTACGGAAAGGATATTGCCAGGGTATGGGACCTGCGAAAAGCAGGCCTGGGATTGCTGGCCAATGTAAAAGGGGATGCAAAGCCCGTGGCCGTGATAGAGGATACAGCCGTGAGTGTAGAGGACCTGCCCGAATACATAGATGAAATTACCCGCATCATGGAAGAGTTTGGCCAACGCCTGGTCTATTATGCCCACGCGGGGGCAGGAGAGCTCCACCTCAGACCCATTCTCAACCTCAAGGACCCCGTGCATGTACAGCAATTTCACGACATAGGCGAGCGCACGGCCCAGCTGGTAAAAAAATACCGCGGCTCGCTCAGCGGCGAGCATGGCGACGGACGAGTACGGGCCGAGTTTATTCCCATCATGGTGGGGGAAGAAAATTACCAATTACTCAAAGCAATCAAAGCCAGCTGGGACCCCCATAACTTGTTCAACCCCGGTAAGATCGTGGATGCTCCCCCCATGAACACCGCCCTGCGCTACGAACCCAACCAGCCCGACCGGCAGTTT
>RFHT01000592.1 GCA_003696835.1 Bacteroidota bacterium | reverse complement strand
CCCGGGGCACCGGTGGCGCCTTCGGGTACTTTGCCCAGGGGGGTTCCGGTGGCGATACCCGCATGAATACCTGCGGAAAATTGTTGAGCAGTAAGCAATTGGCTGCAGCCCAGCATGCACAGCATGCATAAAAAGGTGGTAAGTGAAATGTTCATATTAGGTGTGTAATTGTGTGTACAATTAACACGTTTATTTTTTCAAAAAATTGAATAAAAGGCCGGCAGATTATTATTCAATTTCAGGAGGCAGCAGCTAGGGTAGTGCCGCCCATTTCAAAAATCTTTTCGCTTACAGCTGTACAAAAATCCAGCTACCGGCAATGCTGCCCAGGCGAGCAGGCTGAGCACACAAATGAACATGCCCCTTGTGCTGCCTGCAAACTGCTGAAACACGGCCCCGGTATAGCCCAGCAGGGCGGAGATGTCGAGTTTGAGCATGATGAGGATACGCGAAAGGTCAATGGGGTTGAAGAGGCTGGCAGCCAGGGCAAATTTTTCCAGCGGCCAGGCTTCAAACAGGATGAGGGCCAGCAAAAATATACCGTCGTACACAATGGCCAGGAAAAGCCAGAGCAAGATGGCAGTTCCAAAGCCCCTGGTTTTATCTTCCTGCTTCATGGCGATCCAGAAGGCCAGCCCGCTGAAAATAAAGGTGAGCATCACACCTGAAAACAAGAGCGTAGCAAAGTTCCACACTTCAGCCGACACCTGCACCCCGTAAATGAGGAAGGGAATGCCCATACCCAGGGCAAAACTCAGCGAAAGGGAGCCTGCCAGCCCCAGGTATTGCCCCAGAAAAATATCCCTGCGCCTGATGGGCTGGGCCAGCAGCAGCTCCACAAACTCCCTGGAGTTGTAGGAATACATGGCGCCCAGCATGGTGCCGATGAGGGGACTCAGAATGAGTACAATATTCATCAGGCTGATAATGGCCTTGGACAAATCGCTGCTGAAGTAGAGCAGTGCCAGGGTGGTGATGAGGTAAAACAGAAAGTAGGCATAGCTCCAGCGGCTGCGGAGCAGGTCGTAGCAGCTGTATGTGAGTATTCTGGTCATGATTCCATACGTTGAAGGTGAAAGTCGGGCTTTAGCACACGGGCGATGGCATGTTCGAGCCGGGTTTCGCCCTGTTCTTGCAGCAGACTTTGGAGGCTGCCGTGAAAATGGATGCGGCCTTCGAGCAGGAAAATGACGTCGTCGGCCAGTTCTTCTACCACACTCATAATGTGGGAGCACAGCAGCAGGGTTTTGCCCCGTTCTTTTTCCTGGCTGATGAGGTTTTTCAACTGCACCAGAGCCACGGGATCCAGCCCTACGGTGGGCTCATCCAGTACGATGAGGGGCGTATCAAACATGAGGGTCAGCAGCAAATTGACCTTCTGGCGGGTGCCTCCGGAGAGATTGCGCAGCCTGGCGTTGAGGAAGGGGTTGAGCTCAAAGAGGGCGATGAGCTCATCGGGTCTGCCCTGCTCGCTGCGGATGTCCTGAATCATGCGTATGAGCTCGTGCACCCGCAGGTTTTCGGGAAAGCGTGCAATCTGAGGCAAATACCCGATGTGCCTGCGGTAATCCCATTTTCCTGCTATGGGCTTTCCTTCAAAATAAATGTGGCCCTGCTGGGGAATAACCAGGCCCAGCAGGCTTTTCACCAGGGTGGTTTTGCCCGAACCGTTGGGGCCCAGCAGGGCAGTGAGCCCGCCTGCGGGTATGTGTAGCTCAATGTCTTTGAGCACCTCCTGCTTGCCAAAGGATTTGTGTATGTGTTCAAAGCGTATCATGGGTTCAGGGATTAAAGGATTGATTTCGGGGATAAGGTTTCATGCGGGGACGCTCGTCCAGCAGGGTCTGGGGGGTGAGCACCGGCATCACTTTTTCAGCATAGTTGAGCAGGTCCATCAGCAGGCAGCGCAGCAAAATGATGGTTGCCGGGCTTTCACCCACAATGAAGGCATAGAGCTTTACCGGCCGGTAGGGCACATCTCCCGTACCGTCTTTGTCGAGGTCATAGCCGGCATATTCGCTCCAGTAGTTTGCCTCGTACTGGTTGTGGTTGCGCCTGCTGTCGGTAGCCAGGTCAAAAGAGTTGGAAATGAAATTGTTTTGGGTGATGGTATTGTCCATGGAGCTGCCGAGCATCTTCATGGCCCATCCGTTTTGGAGAAAATCGTTTTGGGCTATCCGAATGCGGGTGGCACTTTCGGCATAAATGGCCACGGTATTTTTGCGAAATACATTGCTGGTAATTTCGCTGTCGTAAATTTCTTTGAGCAGCAGGCCGTAGGCCGAGGGGCCCCAGTTTTCTTCAAAGCGGTTGTGCTGCATGCGTATGTGGCGGGAAAACATCACCGCTACCCCTGCGCCATTGCGCCTGAAGGTATTGTGGAGGTAATCGTCGTAGTCGGAAAACATAAAATGCAGGCCGTAGCGCAGGTTGTCCTCGCTTACATTGTGGAGAATGTGGCTGTTTTCCACAAATTCGAGGTAAATGCCGTCGCGGTGGTGTTTGGCCAGGTTGTCCTTTACCGTAATTTCTTTGCAGTACCAGAGGTGGATGGCGTTGCCGGAGGATATTTCCTTTTCGGCCTTGCCAATCACCTGGTTGTTGCGGATCTCGCAATTGCTGGCATGGGCCAGGTAGATGCCAAAAAAGGTATCAGAAAGTTTGTTGTTGAAAATCTGGCAGTTTTTACTCTTTTCCACCCGTATGCCGGCCTGGTCTTCGGTATAGCTGGTGCCCACATGCCGTATTTCCAGTCCACTGAGGGAGACGTCATTGGCACGTATGCGAAATATTTCCCCCTGGTATTGCCCATCGACCACAGCGCCCTCCTGCCCCAGTATGCTCAGCGGCTTGTCGATGAGTATGAGATGCTCCCGGTAAATGCCGGGTTTTATTAGCAGGCTGTCGCCCGCAGCGGCGGCATCCACTGCCTGCTGTATGGAGGAGTATGCACAGCCGTCGGGGCACACCTCCAGGGTGGCTGCACCCAGGGCAGGGCAGAGCCAGTACATCAGGTGGAGCAACAGACAGGTTTTGATCGCTTGTGTTACCAGGGAATACATGGGCTGACTAATTGATTTTTGAACTTCTCACTTCCTGCGCCAGGGAATCAAACTGCCTTTGCAAGGCCTGCCAGTCGAACAGCTTTCCGGGATGCTCCTCCAGAAAAGTCCTGGCTTCGGCCGGATCGGCAAAAGCAGTGAGGTACATGCCCATGGGGCTGGGCAGGTCGGGGCTGAAGAGTACATAGCTACCTCCGGCTTCTATGAGCTGGCCCGGCTGATTGAAATCGGTCAGCAGGCTTTGATAGACCTCCTCTTTTGGCAATTTGCCCTGCTGCAAATACTGAACGAGGCATTCTATGGAATCGAAGGTATATACTTTGCCCGTTTTGCTCACCAGCTCGGTACCGTAGCGCTGGTCCACGATGGTCATCTGGCAAAAGGCGCAGGCATCTTTGCCGTACTGTATGGGCCGGGGCTGGGGGCTGCACCCGCTTGCCCCTACGAGCAATAAAAGCCACCAGGCCGTGAGGGAGTAAGCCTGCTTCCAGTTGGGCGCTTTTGAAGCTGCACCTGAGGATTTTCCTTCCTGCCACCAGGCCAGCACGCTCAGCCCTATGGCCAGTACCAGGGCAATGGCACCCCAGTGCGGGTAGGAGTCGGCTTTAAAATTCAGCAGCATTTTCGATCCAATGAGGGGAGGCTGATAGGCCATGCCCGCTACCTTGATGGGGGCGTTGGGGTCCAGGTTGTGGCCATAATCGTATTCCCACAAATAAAAATCGTAAATGCCCAGGGCGCCCAGCACCACTATGAGTGCAGCCCATGACAGCCACAGTCCGCGTTTGGGCACGAAGGCCACCGCAATGCCCAGCACCACCAGGCCTATGATAACATAGGGAAAATACGCCAACTCCGGTATGGAGTCGGGGTGTATGGGCTTCATCCCGATGTAGTG
>RFHT01000591.1 GCA_003696835.1 Bacteroidota bacterium | reverse complement strand
TAGCGCTCGTCGGCCAGGGTGTATTCGGCATAGCCGCCGTCCAGCGTATAGCCGGTAAAGCGGGCCTGCTCGCACAGGTTTTCCTGCTGCCTGCGGCAGTAGGTGCACTGCCCGCAGGTGTAGCCCAGCCAGGGAATGCCCACCTTTTGGCCAGGCCGGAGGTTTTTTACCTCCTCCCCGGTATGCACCACCTCTCCCACAATTTCGTGTCCCAGTATGAGGGGTAGCTTGGGGTGGGGCAGTTCGCCATCGGCTATGTGCAGGTCGGTGCGGCACACGCCGCAGGCCAGCACCTTTACCAGCACCTGCCTGGGGGCAGGGCGCGGGATAGCGAGCTGCTGCAGCAGCAGGGGCTGGCCGACGGCTTCCAGCACCATGGCCTGCATGGTGTTAGGGAGATGCTTGTTCATGCGTACATTTTTTCTAAAACTTAGCAAAGAGATTGGTAAATTGAAAACAAGAACATGACCAAATGCACCCTGCGTTTGCACCGCGCCAAAGAAATGCTCGAAAAGGGCGTGGGCAACGTATCCGAAGCGTGCTTTGAGCTGGGGTTTAGCAGTCCGGCCTATTTTTCCAAAACCTTCAAAATGGAGTTTGGCATATCGCCCTCCGAACTGAAGCGAAACTGAGGCGGACCATTTTTATTTTTCCGCATGCTTGTCGTATTTTTTTACCCCTGCCCGTACGGGTACAGGCAGGTAATTTTCGCGGGGAATGATGGGGCAGGACCAGCCCTCGCTGTAGGCGCAGTAGGGGTTGTAGCACAGGTTGAAATCCAGCACCATTTTGTTTCCTTTGGGAATTTCTAGGTCCAGGTAGCGCCCGCCCCCGTAAGTTTCCAGTCCGCTGGTTTGATCGGCAAACGGCAGAAAGAGGAGGTCCTTATATTGGGGCATGTTGCTCAGCTGAAGGTTGCGATATACGCTTAGCCGGCAGGCTTTGCCGTGCAGGCTAAAGTGCAGGATGCCATACTGCACAAACTGCTTTTGCACCTCCGGGTTGCTGGTGGGCAGTCGAAAAGGCTTTGCCTCCGGGGTGCGTTCCAGCCGTGCCCTCACCCGGTAGGTTTTGTCGGGCGGATAGTAGTCCTGCCCCGTGTAGGTGTGGGCCAGCTCCCGCAGGGGAGAGGTTTGGGGGTTGCGAAATTTTTCATCCATTTCGCGCCGGTGCTGTTCTATTTTTTTCTCATAACGACCCTGGGGAGCAATGCCCAGACCCATAGCAGCGATCAGCAGAAAAATTGCGAATACCTTCATGCTTCAAATATACACAATCCCGCCCAAAGGGCGTTTGTGTTTTCGCAGGCATTGATCCATCTTTACGGCATGCGATGGATACGAGCCTACATACGCTCCCCTTTTTGGCGAAATGTATTCACCTTGTTTTCCGGCAACCTGCTGGCTCAGGCCTTTGCCGTGGCGCTTACGCCCTTCATTGCCCGGCTGTACGTGCCGGAGGCTTTTGGGCTGTTAGGGGTGTTCATTGCCATTATTGCCGTTTCGGTGGTGGTGGTAAATGGGGGCTATGAGTGGGCCATTATGTTGCCTGCCGGCAAGGGCGAAGCCCACCAACTGCTGCTGCTCAGCCTGGGGCTGTGTGTGCTGGGCAGCCTGCTACTGCTGGGAATTGGGGCTGCCTTTGGGGAGTTGCTATTGCAATGGGCTGGCTCGCCCGGGCTGCTGCCCTGGCGTTGGCTGCTGGCCTTCAGCCTGCTGCTGGAGGGGAGCAGCCAGGCCCTGCGCATGGCCGTTAACCGCAATGAGCAGTACCGGGCATTGTCCATGAGCAAGGTCATGCGTTCCCTTACCCAGGCCCTGCTGAGCTTGCTGCTGGGACTGGGGGGGCTCGGCTTTGAAGGGCTGATTTATGGATATGTCTGCGGCCAGTTTGCAGGCACCGTCATGCTGGTGGCAGCCTACTGGCGCTGGCTGCAAAAGGAGGATATGGCCTGCTACCAACCAGGGCTTTGGGCCACTGCCCGGCAGTACCGCGATTTTCCCCGCTACTCAGTGCTGAGTACCTGGCTGCATACGGCTTCGCGCCACCTGCCTTTTTTCCTGTTGCCGGTATTTTTTAGCCAGGAAATCAACGGACAGTTCAGCCAGGCCGACCGCATACTGAGCCTGCCCGTGGTGCTGCTGAGCATGTCGGTGGGGCATGTATTCTTTGAGCAGGCCAGCAAAGCCAAACAACAAAGCCCGCAGGCACTGGCACAAATCACCCGTTCCACCTTTCAACAACTACTGAAGCTCGCTATTCCTTTTTTGTTGATTGTCATGCTGTTAGGGCCGGATATTTTCGCCTTTGTGCTGGGAAAAGAATGGTACCTGGCCGGCGAATATGCCCGCTGGCTGGTGCCCTGGATGGCGGTGGCCTTTATCGCTTCCCCCCTGGCCTACCTCATCGACATACAGCGCAAGCTGAAGGTGTTTTTGTGGTTTAATTTGGCTTTTTTCCTGCTGCGTTTGTTGGCACTGCACCTGGGGGGGCATTCCCTCTCCCACCTGGGCACCATACAGCTGTATGGCGGTGTGAGCATGCTGCTCACCCTGCTGCAGCTGGCCTACCTGCTGTGGCTGGGCGGAGTGTGGAGAAGGGGGAAAGCCAGCCCCCCCTGAGGTCTGCTACCCCCTTTGCCCCGGGGGAGAATTGCATTTCAGGTATTGAATGGTCGCTTTCGTGCGTATATTTGCCCAAAATCCAACAGCAGATGAATGCACGACTACGCAAATTTTTGGGTATGGAGGTAGAGCCGCCTGGCCAGCCCTTTCCAGCGCCGGTATTCATTGTGGGCTGCATGCGCAGCGGCACCACTTTTTTGGTGGACAAGCTCACCCAGCACCCCCAGTTGCTCAAGGTCGGCTCAGAGCTGCGGGAGGTGTGGACCCGCCTGGGCCAGGCCCCCTGCGAAGGCGTTTGTGCCTACCGGGATGAGCGCTATTTTTCGGTAGAGGCCGCCAACAACATGACCCACTACTTCTCGCAGTACATGCGCGATGCGCGCAAGCTGAGGCGGCACGCCATGCGCGCCAAAGCCAGGCTCGGCAAAGGCCAGGGCGCCATTTTTTACGACTGGAAACGCGTACATCCGGTCAACAAATCCACCCAGCTCGTCAACAAAATTGCCTACATACACGCCCTTTTTCCCCGTGCAAAAATCATCTTCATCATTCGCTCGGCCTACGGGCAGTGCTCCAGCATGAAGTCTTTCATTGAGCACCATTACCGGCAGGACGGCTACATTCATTATTTTCCCCCTGAAGAAGGTTATAGCTGGACGCGCATACCTGAGCAAGAAAAAACACCCGACATGCAAGCCGACCACATTTATCCCGGAAATTTCTCCCTCATTCCGCGCATGTGGCTGAGACTGAATGCAGTGGCTTTTCGCCAGCTCCAGAACCTGCCCGAACACAGCTTCCGGGTCGTGGCCTATGAGGACACGGTGCAGCAGCAGGCCTCCCTGCTCAAGCAGTTGTTTGACTTCCTGGAACTGGACCCACGCCATGCGGCCAGGGCGGAGCGCATAGCGGCTTCAGTACTCAGCTACAAAAACACCACTACCCAGGGCGACCCCCTGCAAAAGTGGAAAAAGTATTTGTCGGAGGAAGAAGTGGCCGAAATTGACCGGGTGCTGCAAGCGCAGGCCGGCGAGCATGAGTTTATCTTAAATTCCCTGGAAAAATGGAGAATACGGCCATGAGTAAACCCAGGGTATATCTCACGCGCGAGCTGCCCCCCCAAGTGATGGACCTGCTGCGGGCCGAAACCCTGCTGAGCATGAACACAGCAGACCGGGTGCTGAGCAAAACCGAGCTCAAAGAAGCGGTAAAGGGGCAGGATGCTTTGCTGTGCCTGCT
>RFHT01000590.1 GCA_003696835.1 Bacteroidota bacterium | reverse complement strand
CCCATTGCGGCCCATTTGGAGCAGGGCGGGCATGTCGAAATATGGATCAAGTCAGGTGCGTAGGAGGTCATACCCGAGCACTTCTTCGAGAAATTCTCTGATACAACCTGCTCCTCCCTTGCGGCTGAGCACCACACGCGCCGCCTGCCGCACTTGTGTGGCTGCATCGGCCGGGCAGGCCGCGCAACCCACCCTGGAAAAAACTGGCAGGTCGTTGAGGTCGTCCCCCAGGTAAGCAATCTGCTGCCAGCCCAGATTCAGCTCATCCAGCCATTGCTGAATAATTGTAACCTTTGGCAGGGTGCCTGCATACACATGGCTGATGCCCAACTGCCGGGAGAGTACCTCCAGCAAAGCCGCATGGGTACCGGCACTCACCAGCCCAAAGGGGAGGTGATACCGGCTCACCAGGCGATGGAGCGCCAGGGTATCGCGGGTGTGAAACTTCCTGATTTGCTCACCGGAGCTCGACACATACATACCCCCGTCGGTGAGGGTGCCATCCACATCTATGATCACCATTTTGGGTTGCGGAAGCCGGGCAGCGCTGTCATGCATGCGCTTTTCGAGTATAATGGCGGCTATGGCCAGGTCTTCGGGCGTGGTAATTTTGATGTTTTCGTAGCTGCCTTCACATACCGCTATCTCTCCGCCGGCTGCTTCAAACAGGCTGGCATCGTCGGTGAAGTGCTCCTGTGCCCGCTGCTGGTAGGCCTGCAAGATGGCCGAAAGACGGAATGTTTGGGGCGTTTGTACCTCCAGAAAGTCATCGCGCTTTACCGCCTGTGTTTTTCCTCCGGCAGTGCGCTTGCGTATGGAAGCTTTGAGCGGAACGGTACATACAGCCGCGCCTTCGGAGGCGGCGACTTCAAAGCTTTGCCGGATCATTTGGGGGGTAACAAGGGGGCGCACCCCATCGTGTATGGCCACCAGGCAGCGATGGGCCTCAGCCACCAGGCCTTGCAGCCGCTGCAAACCGGCATTCACAGAAGCTGTGCGGCTTGTGCCTCCTTCACAAAGGTGGATGCGCCCCAGTTGGTCGGCCTCAAAGTGGGCACTGGCCAACTGCTGCCAGGTATCTTTCTGTTCACGGGGCAGCACCAGTACCAGGGGGCTTTGCGGAAGGCACTCCAGAAAAACCGATAGGGTGCGCACCAGTATGGGCATGCCCCGTATGCAAAGAAATTGCTTGGGCGTTTGGGTTCCCATGCGGGTACCGCTTCCGCCTGCAACGATGATGGCAGCCCTGTTCATGCCTTTAAATGATCAGCAATGCATCCCCATAGCTGTAAAAACGGTATTTTTCCTTAACCGCCTCGGCATAGCACTCCATCATAAAGTCGTAGCCCATAAAGGCAGCAGTCATCATGAGCAGGGTGGACTTTGGCCGGTGAAAATTGGTGAGAAAGGTATTGCTGATATTGAACTCAAAGGGCGGGTAAATAAATTTATCCGTCCATCCCTGGGCGGGATTGAGCATGCGACTGGCAGATACGGCCGACTCCAGCGAACGCATCACAGAGGAGCCTACTGCCAGCACCCTGCCCTTTTTCTTCTTAACTTCATTCACCATTTTGCTGGTTGCTTCGGGAATGATGAAGAACTCGGAGTCCATGCGGTGTTTGGAGAGGTCTTCCACTTCCACGGCATTGAAGGAGCCAATGCCTACATGCAGGGTGATCCAGCTTTGTTCTACTCCTTTGAGTTCAAACCTTTTGAGCAACTCACGGGTGAAGTGCAGCCCGGCCGTAGGGGCCGCTACTGCCCCTACGTTTTTGGCAAATACGGTTTGATAGTTTTCCCGGTCGGCGGGCTCTACTTCCCGCTGAGCCTGTATATAGGGAGGTATGGGCGTCCTGCCCAGTTTGTCGATGAGGTCGTGCAACTCTTCGTTAGGGCCATCAAAGAGAAAGCGGATGGTACGCCCCCTGGAGGTGGTGTTGTCCACCACTTCGGCCACCAGGGCCCCCTCTCCAAAAAAGAGCTTGTTGCCAACCCGGATTTTTCTGGCAGGCTCCACCAGCACATCCCACAGTTTTTGTTTGATATTGAGCTCCCTTAACAAAAAAACCTCAATTCTGGCTCCCGTCTTTTCTTTCTTCCCTACCAGCCTGGCAGGAAAGACCTTGGTATCATTCAGTACCATTACGTCGCCTTCATCGAAGTAGTCCAGTATATCCCGAAATACCTTGTGCTCTATTTTTCCCGTATCCCGGTGGGCAACCATCAGGCGACAGCTGTCGCGTGGGTCTGCCGGGTGCAGGGCGGTTAGCTCTTCAGGTATTTCAAAATTAAAGGCGCTAAGTTTCATTGCCATAAGAAAGGAGGTTTTTATTCAGCTTTGATAATTAACTCGCAAAAATAGGTTGGCTGTTACAGAGAAGCAAATATCAACCCCGGAATTATCGCTTTTATGAAAACCATTGATAAGTTTTCAAAAAAAAAGCCGGTTTTTTTTAGAGTTGCCTCTAATCCTGCTAGATTTGCACAAATTTTTGAATATGCCTCTGGATCCCTCAATAAAATCTGTACTGATTATCGGAAGTGGCCCTATCATTATCGGCCAGGCCTGCGAATTTGACTACTCCGGTTCTCAGGCATCCCTTGCACTCAAAGAAGAAGGAATACGTGTAGCCCTCATCAATTCCAACCCCGCCACCATCATGACCGACCCCGTGACGGCGGACGACATCTACCTGCTGCCCCTGGAAGTGGAGTCGATTGAAAAGATTCTTTCTAAACAAAAAATAGACGCTGTGCTGCCTACCATGGGGGGGCAAACGGCCCTCAATCTTTGTATGGATTGCCAAAAGGAGGGCTTGTGGGAGAAGTACAACGTACGCATTATTGGCGCCAACCTGGAAGCTATCGACAAAGCCGAAGACCGGGAGGCTTTCAGGCTGATGATGCAGGAAATGGGAATAGGCGTTTGTCAGGCCGAAACGGCCAACTCCTTTCTCAAAGGGAAGGAGATTGCCCAGCGAATCGGTTTTCCCCTGGTGATACGGCCTTCCTACACACTGGGAGGCTTTGGAGGCAGCTTTGTCAACCACGAAAAGGATTTTGACCAATTGCTCACCAGGGGCCTACAGGCCAGTCCTATACACGAGGTGCTGGTAGAGGAAAGCATTTTTGGCTGGAAGGAGTACGAACTGGAGGTGATGCGCGATGGTGCCGGCAATAAAATTGTGGTGTGTACCATCGAAAACTTCGACCCTATGGGCATACACACGGGCGACTCCATCACGGTGGCTCCCTCTATGACGCTCTCCGATACGGTGTATCAGGTGATGCGCAACTATGCCTTTCGGGTGCTGGATGCGCTGGGAGAGTTTGCCGGTGGGTGTAATGTGCAGTTTGCGGTGGACCCCCACACCGACCGCGTCATCATCATCGAAATCAACCCCCGGGTATCCCGCTCCTCGGCCCTGGCCTCCAAAGCCACGGGCTACCCCATTGCCCGGGTGGCTGCCAAGCTGGCCGTGGGCTACCGCCTCGATGAGTTGCCCAACCAGATTACCCAAACCACCTCGGCCTTTTTTGAGCCCAGTCTGGACTATGTGCTTGTCAAAATTCCACGCTGGAATTTCCGGAAATTTCAGGGAGCCGACCCTCACCTGGGCCTGCAAATGAAGGCTGTAGGCGAGGTCATGGGTATTGGGCGGAGTTTTAACGAAGCCCTGCAAAAGGCCTGTCAGTCCCTGGAAATAAACCGCAACGGCATGGGGGCCGACGGCAAAGAACTGCGCGACCTCGAACGCATTATGGATAGTTTGAGAAACCCCTCCAGCGACCGCATCTTCCATATCAAAGATGCCATGCATCTGGGCGTGCCCCTCAAAGCCATAGAAGAAGCCACCAGAATTGACCCCTGGTTTCTCAGGCAAATTGAGTATCTGGTTATTCTGGAAAAGGAAATTTCGCGCTTTAAGCTGGATAATATCCCCGCTGAGCTCATGATGGAAGCCAAAAAGAATGGCTATGCCGACCGCCAGTTGGCACACTTGATGGGATGCCTGGAAAGTGAGGTGCGTGCAAAACGCCTCAAAATGAAGGTCAACAGGGTCTATAAACTGGTGGACACCTGCGCGGCCGAGTTCGAAGCCAAAACCCCTTATTTTTATTCCAGCTTTGATTTTGAGAATGAGTCCCATCCTTCAGACCGCAAAAAAGTCGTCATTTTTGGCTCTGGCCCCAACCGCATCGGGCAGGGCATAGAGTTCGACTATTGCTGCGTGCACGGGGTGCTGGCTGCCAAGGAGATGGACTTTGAAACCATCATGATCAACTGCAATCCCGAAACGGTTTCTACTGACTTCAACATCTCCGATAAGCTGTACTTTGAACCGGTATTCTGGGAGCATATCTACGACATCATTGAGCATGAAAAGCCCGAAGGGGTCATTGTGCAGCTGGGAGGACAAACGGCCCTGAAGCTGTCCGAAAAGCTCCACCGCTTTGGCATCCCCATACTGGGTACCAGCTTCGACATGATGGATATGGCCGAAGATCGCGGGCGGTTCTCGGACTTGCTGCGCTCCATGAACATCCCCTATCCCGACTTTGGGGTGGCCGAAAGTGCCGAAGAGGCCATAGAAATCACCAGCCGGGTGGGTTACCCGGTGCTGGTGAGGCCTTCTTATGTGCTGGGTGGCCAGGATATGCGTATCGTCATCAACGACCAGGAGCTGACCAGCCATGTAATCAAGGTGCTGAGCCAGGTGCCGGGAAACAAGGTGCTGATCGACCACTTCCTCGATGGCGGCATTGAGGCGGAGGTGGACGCCATCTGCGACCAGGAAGAGGTGCACATCATCGGCATGATGGAACACATTGAGCCTGCCGGTATCCACTCTGGCGACTCCATGGCAGTGCTGCCGCCTTTTGACCTGAGCGAGGATGTGCTGAGACAAATGCGCGACATCACCCATAAGCTGGCCATTTCCATGCAGATCAAAGGCCTGATCAACATTCAGTTTGCCATCAAAGACGAGAAGGTGTATGTGATTGAGGCCAACCCCAGGGCTTCGCGCACGGTGCCCTTCATTGCCAAGGCCAACGAAATTCCCTATGTGAACTATGCCACCAAGATCATGCTGGGCACCCATAAGCTGAAAGATTTCACCTTCAAGCCCAAACTCAAGGGCTATGCCATCAAAGTGCCGGCATTCTCTTTCAATAAGTTTCCCAATGTGGACAAGGCCCTCGGCCCGGAAATGAAATCAACCGGGGAGGCCATTTACTTCATTGATGACCTGAAAGATCCCTTTTTCAGGAAGGCCTATAATGAACGGAATATGTACTTGTCGCGTTAGGGGGGGCGCTCAGGCCTCAGCTTCAGCAGATTCGTAGCTCAGGGCGCTGTAATTTTCCACAAATCCGGGGTCGCGCCGGATGATGAACCAGGTGATGGTGAGGAAAATGAGCATGCCTGCCAGTCCGGTGGCACTGCCAACAAGGGGATTTTCGCCCCAGATAAAGAAGAAAGAAGCGGTGTTGATGATGTTGAATACGCCCCTGAAAATAGCAGGCCCAAAAATGGTCTGGCTTTT
>RFHT01000589.1 GCA_003696835.1 Bacteroidota bacterium | reverse complement strand
GCTACCTTGATGAGGTGGTTGATATAGGGCAGGCGGCTGTATCCGCTGCGGCGCTGGTACTGGTGCTGCACGGCAGCAAACTCCAGGGCATCAAAAAGCTGTGGGAGCATAGCATTAGAGGTATAGCATGCACAACGAAAGGCCAAATATAACAAAAAAAGGCCCTCACAAAGGAGGAACCTTGGCCTCGGGAACGAGAATGTGAGACCTTAAGCATTACATCGTTCACAGGCGAATGTCTCTACTCAGAGGCGAATGCCCCGAGGGGCCTAGTGGCCCGATTCGCCTGCTTTTCTGATGGTGTGTATGTTTACTTCGCGTATGTTCTGCTGGGCATAGCAGGCAGCACGTTCACTCACCGCAGGCTGGTTGCTGTAATTGCCGTTGTGGGTTTGGCGGTTGCAGCCGCCTTTGGAGCCTTTTTTGGCAGCGCGGGTAAAGGCCAGCTCTACCTCCATGCCGTCGGTGAGCACAAAGCCATTGGGCAGGGTTTCGTCATAGATTTTGTTGCCCGAAGTCAGTTGGATCATCATGCCGCAGTCCATGGCAACGGCCGTACCGGGCTGTAACTTGAATTCCACCTGCTGCTGAGGCAGCACCTCGGTTTGTTCACAGGCCCAAAAGCCCGAACAGGCAACAAGCAGGCATAACACGTACAGTTTTTTCATAGTAGCGGGGTTAAAATGGGGGACATTGAAGCTGAGGGAGTTAATATACCAAATTGAGGGGAAAATTCCGAATGGGGGGATAAATTTACTCAACCCCAACAATAAACTGGCAGCAGAAATACTCCATCAAATAACCCCCTACCATATTCCCCCGCCATTGCGTAACTTTACCTCATGCAAATGTTGGTTTCCATACTGGCGATAATGACGGGCCTGCTGGGGCGCTGGGTACGTGCGGGCCTTCCCCTCGGCAGGGGCTGGGCGGGCCGGGGGCGCCGGCTGCTGCTGCTGGGGGCGGGGCTGCTGATGTGTTTTTGGGGGTTAAATCGCTTGTTTCCCCTGCCGCCGCCCAAGAGTTTTTCCACCACCATTCTGGCTGCCGACAGCAGCCTGCTGTGTGCCTACCTCACCCCCGACGAAAAATGGCGCATGCGCAGCTCCCCTCAGCGCATCAACCCCGACATGGTAAAAGCCATTATCGAAAAGGAAGACAAATGGTTTTACTACCACCCCGGAATCAACCCCGTGGCCCTGATGCGCGCCCTGCTCAACAACACCCTCACGGGCCGGCGCACCTCTGGTGCGTCCACCATCAGCATGCAGCTGGCGCGCATGCGCGAGCCGGCCCCCCGCACCTACCTCAACAAAGTGCGCGAAATGTTTCGCGCCCTGCAGTACGAATGGACCTACAGCAAGGAAGAAATCCTGGAGCTGTACCTCAGCTACCTGCCCTACGGCGGCAATGTGGAAGGCGTGTATGCGGCTTCCTACCTCTTCTTCGACCGACCGCCCGACAAGCTCAGCCTTTCCCAGGCCATCCTGCTCAGCGTTATCCCCAACCGCCCCAACTCCCTGCGCCTCGACCGCCAGGGCGAGGCCGCACGTGCCGCACGCGACAAATGGATTGAACGCTTCCGCCAGGCCGGCACCTTTGATGAGCAGGAGCTGGAAGCCGCCCTGCTGGAACCCGTGCCCACCCAGCGCCACCAGATCGAGCTCAAAACTCCGCAGTTTTGCTACGCCCTCAAAAAAAGCCACGGAAACCGCAGCGAAATCGTGAGCAGCCTGCGGCCCGCCATCCAGCAGAAAAGCCAGAAGCTGCTGGCCCATCACGTGCAGCGCTTCTCCAGGCTGGGGGTGTCCAACGGTGCCGTGCTCGTTATCGACAACCGCCTGAGCCAGGTGGTGGCCTACTGCGGCTCGGCCGACTTTTACGATATGGCGGCTCAGGGGCAGGTGGATGGGGTACAGGGCCTGCGCTCCCCTGGCTCAGCCCTCAAGCCTTTGGTATATGCCCTGGCATTCGAGCGGGGGCTCATCACCCCCCAAATGAAGCTGCTGGACGTGCCCACCACCTATTACGGCTTTCAGCCGGAAAACTACGACCTCGTCTTTCACGGGCAGGTGAGTGTGCACTTTGCCCTCAGCCACTCCCTCAATGTTCCCCCCGTGCGCCTGACCAAGGAAATGGGCCTGGACGTCTTTCTCGATGCCCTGGAGCGCAGTGGCTTTGACCACATCAAACAACAACGGAAAGGCCTGGGCCTTTCCGCCGTGCTGGGAGGCTGCGGGGTAACCCTCATGGAGCTCACTCACTTTTACAGCGCCCTGGCCCGGGGCGGCCGTTTATATCCCCTGTACACCACCCTGCCCGCTCCACAAGCCCAACCCACAACGCTCTTCTCGGAAGAGGCGGCCTTTCTGGTGCTGGACATTTTGTCCGACATCGAGCGGCCCGACATCCCCCAGGCCTACCTGGAAGCCAGCAGCCTGCCCAAAGTGGCCTGGAAAACGGGTACCTCCTACGGCCACCGCGATGCCTGGTGCGTGGGCATGACGCCCCGCTACACCGTGGGCGTATGGATGGGCAATTTCGATGGCCACGGCGTGCCCGAAATGTCGGGTACCCAAATGGCCGTCCCCCTGATGCTGGACATTGTGAATGCCATCGACCGGCAAAGCGGCAAACAGTGGTTTGCCCCACCCCCAGGCCTGCAGCAGCGCCGGGTGTGCAGCGAATCCGGGCTGCCGCCTTCCCCCCACTGCACCCATACCCAGCCCGACTGGTACATCGCCCACGCGAGCCCGCTGCGCACTTGCGACCTCCACCAGCCTCTGTACGTAAGTGCCGATACCAGCCTGCAGTATTGTCCGGCCTGCCTGCCCGATACGGGCTACCAGCGCCTGTATTTCCCCAATTACGAACCCGAACTCGCCCTGTGGTTTGAACTCAACCAGGTGGGCGTACGCCAGCCCCCTCCGCACAACCCGCTTTGCGAGGCCCGCTTTTCCGGTCAGGGGCCCAACATCCTTTCTCCCTCTGCCGACTTTGAATACCTGCTGGAGCGCAGGCGCGGGCAGGAACTGCTGCTGCAGGCCGCCAGCGACCCCAGCATCCACCAGCACCACTGGTACGTCAACGGCCAGTACCTGGGCGCCGTTGCACCAGGAGAAAAACTCTTTTACAGCCCCCGCAGCAGCAAGCTGAACATTGTATGCATGGACGACAAAGGCCGCAAAAGCAAAACCGACATCAAAGTGGTTTTTTTCTAACCTAAAAGCGGCACCCCACCAAATGCGGGGCACCACCTGCTCAAAACTAATCGAGTTATGCAGCGGAAGGTTAAATTCGTATCACTATTTTCTTCCTACACGGCGTTACACAGCCCGATTGACAGGAAAACCAGCCGCTTGTGCCGCAATAGGAGGTAAAGATTCCCTGGTCACATTCACACTCAAAGGCAATGGTAAGCGATTGACCTTCTCCGTAATAGCGGCTGGCAGCCCGGCTTTTCCCTTGTCCTACATAATGGTCCCCCTCCTGATGCACATTGAATTGCTTCCCGATCTGTTCCCAATTCAATTCCGCATCTGCTTTCAGCCGGATCACCACCTCATTCCCCTTTTCCTCAATCTTGTCCACCTGTGCCTGCCGGATGCCCAGGGGAAGGGCTTTGCTTTTCTGTGCCTGTAGCCGGGTACCCAAACCCAGCACACACAGAGCGATAAGTGCTAATACCTGTAATGTTTTCATGTGTTGGTAATTAGAGGTTGTAAACAAATAATTGAATACAACAAACATCGGCAAATTGGAGCAGGGAGGGGTATCAATCAGGTGTCAAATGCTTGTAATTTGGTCGTAAATTACACCAATTGAATGGCCCGAAGCAGTTGGTTGCTGCTGCGGAAATGGTTAACAG